>JBBSAN010000024.1:0-19827 GCA_038252265.1 Chloroflexia bacterium | reverse complement strand
GTTGAGCTTGCCGCCCGGCTGCGTGTCCTGTTCCAGCACCACCACCCGCGCTCCGGCAGCGGCCAGCCGCACCGCCGTTGCCAGCCCGCCCAGCCCCCCGCCAACAATGAGGGTGTCGGGTAGCGCGTTGCGAGTTGCGCGTTGCGCGTTATTTTGCGCGGCTCCAGAGGGATGAGGTATCAAGGCGAGGGGAGGGCATTGGTTGCGTAGGCGGGGTGGGGGAGCAGGCCGATGGTGCCCGGCGGCCAGTAGGAGATCCAGGCCCGCCCGGCCACCCGATCGAGCGGCACCGGGCCGTTGTAGGCCAGGTGCGAGTCGGAGCTATTGCGCCGGTTGTCGCCCAGCACATAGAGGGTGTCGGTCGGCACGACCAGCGGGGCCACGGTGTAGTTCGGCACCTCTTTATAATACGGCTCGTTCAAGAGCTGACCGTTGATATACACGCCGTCATAGGATTTGACCTCGACCGTTTCCCCCGGCAGGCCGATGACCCGCTTGATATAGTCCTTGTCCTCGTTCCAGGCGTGGAAGACGATGATATCGCCTCGCTGCGGGCCGTGGCCGAACAGGTAGTGCGGGGCGGCGGGCACATCCTGCCCCAGCAACCGGGCGAAGAAGTTGTCATCCCAGCGGAAGGTGGTCCACTTGTCCACCACCAGCATCTCGCCATCGGCCAGGGTGGGGACCATGCTCACCCCTTCGACCCGGTAGTTCTGCACCACGGTGCGGACGACCAGGAAGATGACCAGCGTGAGCAGGATCGTTTCGATCACCTCGCGCCCCGCCGACTTGCCGCCGATGCGCACCTCGACCACGGTGCTGCCCTCGTCGCCCGGCGGCAACCGGCCCATCTCCTGATGCCAGTACGAGTCGTGCTCGATGTTCATGCTAGCGTCCGTCCTCTTGCGCTGTTGCGGCCACGCCTCATTATACTCGATCCCCGCAGACACCAAAAGGCCGGGAACCCCCCGGCTCCCGGCCCTCTCGCTCGCTTGTATCCCGCTAGGGATTGACCCACTGGCGGGTAGGTAGGTCGAAATAGAACGTGGTGCCGTCGTCCGCCTGGAGGGTCAGGCGCTCGCCCACAGCATCAGTGATCGTGACCGGTCCCACCTTGCTTGGTGTTATGTAGAAGTCAAACGGGGGGATGAATTCCAGGTAGTTGAGTGAGCGGCGGAAGACGATGATCTCGCCCTGCTGCGGGTCGCCACTGCTGCCCTGCACCCCGGCATAGACTTCGAGCCGATAATCGGTGAGCGGCTCGTCCCAGTGATTTTTCGACAGGAACAGGCTGGATTGGAATGGCGCTTGTGTAAAAGAGCCGGGCACATTCGCGGTGCGGGTGCCCGCGCCAGCAGGGATGCCGGGAGCGATGGTGCCTTGAATGAAGTAGGGGGTGGGGCGGGGGGGACGCGGAGTGAGTGCGACTTCGGTCATATCGGCTATCGTTTGCTCATAGCCGTGGACAAAGTAGGCGCGCTTGGTTGGATCTTTTATGCTATAAAACCACGGTATTTCCGGGGTTTCTTGGCTGGCTGTTGCACCCACGGTCGGTACTGGCAGGGTAGCGGGTGGTGTGCTCATTCCACAGGCCATCAGGGCGCTTAACACAAATAACAAGGCACTGCCGATAAGCAGGGAGTGGGAGAGCCGGGTCTGGAACTGATGCATCTGCGCTTACCTCATGGGTTCACCCACTGGCGGGTAGCGACATCGAAGGTGAAGCGGGTGCCGTCGTCCGCTTGGAGGGTCAGTCGTTCGCCCACAGCGTCGGTGATCGTGACCGGCCCGGCTTTGGTAGGTGTTGTGTAAGACTCCCCACGCCCCATTGTATCCCCAGCCAGTGTCTCGCTCATCACAATGAGTACACCTTGTGTACGATCACCATCAGAACCTTCGCCGCCAGCGAAGACAATGACGCGCCGATCTGCTAATGTAGCGACCCACTTATTTAAACCTTTGAAGTCTGACGGGGACATACCGATCAGACCATCCTCTATAATAAACCCAGATCCTGCCGCCCGGTATGGCACTCCTGGCGGCCATGATGCATGTGGGATGAGCGTCGGCCATATGACAGTCCGAAGTGTGCGCGGCGTTTGGGCAACTTCGGTCAAGTCTGCTGCGAAACGAGCATCCCCGGCGTACTTGTCGTTCACTGGAGTTGTTGTAGGGGGAATTGCTGTTGTGGTGGGCAAACTTAGCGTGGCTGTTGAAGTTGATGCTGCTAGCACTGGCATTACTGCCGGATTACTCATTGTTCCACAAGCTATAAGAACACTTAATGCCAGCAACATTGTAGCTCCCAGCAAGAATAATGCTGGTAGTTTAGCTATTGCTTGGTATTGCTTCATGTACACACCTCACCTTCTATCGATTATAGGTAATGTCAGTTGATGACTGAAGATCTTGAGCAGTTCGTCCTAATGGATCAAAATTAAGTACTTCCCAGAGTTGCCTCCATCCAGCATCTGGTGGGTTTTGTGTTATCGGAAGACAGGGATTTGTTAGGCACGCCCCTTTTTGTGTCATAGACCCTGCAAAGAGCATACGTTGATAAGGTGTGAAATCTCGCGTTAGCACGCTGACTTGCTGCCACTCTCTTGCCCATCCTCCGTCCGTAGTATAAATCTCTGGTAAAGGTAAAGCTGCTCGTATCCCCCATGATATACTATATACATTGGTATAAGTCCAATTATGTGACATGTTGAATGGACAACCAGCGCAGTCTCCAACATTGTAGTAACGGGTGCCGTAAGCGGTAGAGTTATAGCCGGTAGCCCAAGCGATTGTCTCCGTAGGATAGTTCCAGTCAATCTCCATATCACTTGCCCCTGAAACGCTGATTAAATCAATATAACCCTTGGCTTTTAGATCTTCATAGACTTGATTTACCAACAGCCCCCATGCTCGTCCGTGATCCGCAGCCTTGCTGGCATTAGACATTACGTCGCTAGAGGTTATAACTAGGTTATTAGTCCCAATCGCAATTGTGATTGGTTGAGGTTGACCCACTGGCGGTGGACAATTATAATAGCTGTTCGCAAATGTTCCTACAGCAGATCGTATTTGGCTAGTAGATGCAAATGTATTATTAGCATCAAAGAGAATTGTTCCAGAACTAACACCTTGGGCTGCTGGTTTACCAAAATCTAAAACGATGATACCGCTTGTTATACCCTTACTTGCACTACATCCTTGAGTTGCAAGTATGCTTAAGTCCCTGATATAGTAACTTACTGTGTACTTCGGTGGCTGCGGTGTCACAGGCCGGGCGTAGCGCTCCACCAGCGGTTGAAACGCGCCCCCATTGGTATAGTAGCCCACCGCCCAGGCTCCGTCACGCACCGGGTCCACTGCCACGCCGTAGAGGCTTTGCTGGATGCTGCCGACCTGCTCCGCCGGTACGATCTCCCAACTCAGGCCATCATAATGCTCGGTCAGGGTATAGGTGCCGACAGCCCACAGGTCGTTCGTGGTCGTTACGGCGACCCCATAGAGGCTGGCGGACCCGCTCACGCGGGTGTCTGTGAATACCCCATCGCGGCTGATCGTAGTTCCGCTGAAGCTGTAACGCGCCATGAGGGGTTGGTTCACCCCGCTGACTTGTTGGTGGCCGACGACACGAGCATTCGCGTCGGGATCGAGGGCGATCGCAGCGAAGCTATAGATACTCGCGCCTGGGGGAGAGTAGGTCGTGACTGCCCAACTGGTGCCGTTCCAATGCCCGATCAGCGCATAGCTGTTCGACTCCCCGACGACCCAGACGTTGCTCGCCCCGGTGAGCGCCACCCCATTTAGTAGATTGCCTGGAACGAAGTTGAGACTACTGGTGTTCACATTTACAAAGCTGCTGGTGGCGCTATCCCACCGTTCAACGACGGTGTAAATGGACGAGCCACCCGAAACTACCTTGCGGCCTGCGGCCCATACGTCACCGCCTGCTGTGGCGGCGACCGCTAGTAGTCGTGTATCGTAGCCGGTAAAATCTACGCTAGATACCAGGCTCCAACTACTCCCATTATAATGCATCACTAACGTTTTGGCTGGTGTTCCACTGCTCGGGACATAATCACCGACGGCGAAAATGCTGGTCGGGCTGACCGCAGCGATACCCAGCAGTTCGCTGGATACACCGAGATTTTGTGTGAAGGTGAACCACGACGTTCCGGCGTTCGTGGAACTGATGATGACCAGATCAGCGCTGCTGCGGTTGCCCACAGCCCAGATAGTGCCCGCCGAGTCCACTGTGACTGCATGGAGCTGGGTACCATTCAGGCCCGTGTCAGTGATGGGGATGTTCGACCAGACAGCCGAGGCACTATTGAGGGGGGCCTGCCGGGTGGTTTGGCTTTCGGCATGGGTGGGCTGTGCCCCCACCGGCTGCGGGCGTATCGAGGCAGCGAGGGTCAGCACCAGCAGGGCCGTGCCGAAGAGGATCAGGGAAGCCAATGTCATCGGGCGGCGGTTCATGCGTACTCTCCTCTGTGGGCAAGAACAGATCGGCACAATCTGGTGTTTAGTATAGCACGAATTTTTTTTTTGCAAGTAGCTATGCCGATTAGATTCCTTACAGTTACCCTCACAACCCGCGCTCCCTCGTCTATCCCTGCCTGACCTCGCCGCAAGCCCGCCGCACGATCCAGGTATAGTCGTGCTTGCATTGTGCCCTGCTTTGGCGTATAATGCGATTACAGCGGAGTCCAGACGCGAGGGGAGTCACGGGCTGCGCCTGGCGGGTGGGTTTGTGCGGCGGGTTATCGGTTCTGTCTTCTTCTTTAGCTCATCCTATCGGGTGCCGCACCCATCGGCCTCAGCGACCTGTCGCTTAGCCCGCATTCCCCTGATCACCGATGGTCTTGCTGTCTGAAACTGGGCACTGCCAACCGCGTCCCGGCTGTTACTGACGAAGCGGCGCGGTTGGGTGTTGGCCTACCCAGATTCCTGCCGTGTGGGTGCCGGGGTGCGTCGGCGCGGCGGCATACGATGTGGCACGACGCTAGAGCGGGGGGATCGTGTGCTAATCAAGAAGCTGGGCGGCGGGAACGAGGGACAGAGCCGCCCCCTGACGCCGATCGAGCGGCCTGACGAGCTGCCGGTGAGCGGTACCCAGAAGCTGGACGCCCTGCGCCAGGCGCTGGGTGGCGGCGCACTGTTGCAGCGCAACATCGTGCTGGCCGAACGCTATGAAATCGAGCAGGTGCTGGGCGTCGGCGGCATGAGCACCGTCTACCGCGCCCGCGACCTGCGCTTTGAGAACGTCATCCGCTACTGCGCGGTCAAGGAAATGCCTGACACCGCGCCCGACCCCAAGACCGGCGCGCTCCGCCTCCAGAACTTCCAGCGCGAAGCCTCCCTCCTCGCCACCCTGAGCCATCCGGGCATTGTGCGGATCTACGACTATTTCCCCCAGGACAACCGTGTCTACCTGGTGCTGGAATACATTGATGGCAAGGACCTGGAGACGATCCTGGACGAGGCACAAGGCCCCATGCGCGAGGCCGACGTGCTCAACTGGGCGATCCAGATTTGCCAGGTCTTGAGCTACCTCCATCATCACAAGCCCCAACCGATCGTCTTCCGCGACATGAAGCCGTCCAACATCATGCTGGTTGGGGATGACAAGGTGACGCTGGTGGACTTCGGTATCGCCAAGGTATTCCAGAGCGACAAAAAGGGCACGATGATCGGCACCGAGGGCTATTCGCCACCGGAGCAATATCGTGGGCTGGCCGAGCCGCGCGGCGATATCTATGCCCTGGGCGCGACGATGCATCACCTGCTGACCGGCAGCGACCCGCGCACCCAGACGCCGTTCACCTTCCACGAACGCCCCCCCCGGTTGATCAACCCCAAGGTGTCGCCGTGGATGGAATCGGTGGTCATGCGCGCGCTGGAATATGAGATCGAGCGCCGCTGGACCAGTGCCGATGAACTGCTGGAGGCGCTCCAGGCCGGGCAACGGCAGATGCAAGGCGACGGCAGCGCGCCGACCCCCTTGGTCACCCCCGCCGCCGGGGCCGCCCCCGCGCTCGCGGCGAGTGCCCCGGTTTATCCGCAGCCGCCTCCCGGCTACCCGGCCCCGCCCCCCGGCTATCCCCAGGTGCCCCCAGGCTACCCGCCCCCCGGCTACCCACCGGCCCCCTATGGCTACCCGCCCCCGGCCTATGCCTACCCCCCGCCTCCGGGTACGGCCCCTGCCGCCCCGGTGCTGCCCGAATCGAACATCGACGCCCTGTGGAGTTTCAAGGCCGAAGATGAGATCCGGGGGTCAGCGCTGGTCGCAAAGGGCATCGTCTTCGTCGGCTCCTACGATAGCAATATGTACGCGCTCAACGCCAAGAGCGGCGACTTCCTGTGGAAGACCGCCACCGAGGCGGGCGTGGCGGCGACTCCTGCGCTGTGGGAAGATACCCTGATTTTCGGCTCCGAAGACTTCACCATCTATGCCCTGGAAGCGCGCCGGGGGGCCGTGACCTGGGTGGTGCGGACCAGCGCGGCGGTGCGCTCCTCGGCCCGCGTGTCCAGCGGCCAGGTCTATGTGGGGTCGGACGACCAGCATCTCTACTGCCTGGATGCGCGCACCGGGCGGCAATTTTGGAAGTATCGCACCTGGGGTGCTATCCGCGCCACGCCGTTTGTCGGCAAAGGGCTGGTCTTCACCGGCTCTGACGACAACCATCTCTATGCGCTGGACTCGTCCACCGGCTCGCTCAAGTGGAAGTTCCACAGCAACGCCGCCATTACCTCGTCACCCATGATGGGCGAGGGGCTGGTCTATGTCGGGTCCAAAGATAACTACCTCTATGCCGTGGATGTCGAGAGCGGGTGGGCGGTCTGGAAGTTCCGCACCGAGCACATCGTCACCTCGTCGCCGATCGTCGTGGGCGGCAAAGTCTATGTCGGCTCGGCAGACAGCCACCTTTACGCGCTCGAAGCACCCTCCGGGCGGCTCGCCTGGAAGTTCCGCACCGGCGGCCAGATCGCCTCATCGCCGCGAGTCAGTGGCGGTAACGTCTATTTCGGGTCCGCCGATAACTATGCCTATTGCTTGAACGCATCGAACGGAGACTTGCGCTGGCGCTTCCGCACCGGCGCCCCCATCGTCGCTTCCCCGACGATTGAGGACGGCATCGTCTATATCGGTTCGATGGATAATAAGCTGTATGCGCTGCCCGTTGATGCCGGGCGGTAATGAGGTCTGGTTGTGAAAACCCGCCGTAAGCAATCGGAGGCGGAAACCGCCGATCTGGTTGACCTGCCGGTGGCACCGGGTGTCGTGGCTGCCCCGATTCTGCCTGTGCTCTCTGCCCAGCCGACCGGCCAGATCGGGTGGTTCTCTGCCGTCGTGCGGAGTGACCGGGGCCAGGAGCGGGACGATAACCAGGATTCCGTGGTCGGCGTCACCGGCCTCCTGCCGCGCAGTTCGGCGGATAGCGTGCCGGTGCCGTTCGGCTTCTTCGCCGTCGCCGACGGTATGGGGGGCCTGGCCGACGGGGCAAACGCCAGCATCGGGTCGGTTCGTACGGTGGCCGAGTATGTGGTCAAGTCGTTCCTCCTGCCTGCGCTGGATGGGACACAGCGCAACGCCGAGCAGGGCACCGTGAGCGAGATCATGCGCGACGCGGTGCAGGCCGCCAACGCCGCGCTCTATCATCAGGTGCGGCGCAGCGGCATCGCCAGCGGCACCACCTTTAGTGCGGCGCTCTTGCTGGGGCGGCAGTTGACGACGGCCCACGCGGGCGACTCGCGGATCTATCTGAACGGCCCCGACGGCTTGCGCCGCCTGACCACCGACCATTCGATGGTGGGGCGGCTGATCGAAATGGGGCAAATGCAACCGGAGGACGTGTATAACAACCCCCAGCGCAACGTGCTCTATCGCACCCTCGGCCAGGCGGCGCAGATGGAAGTCGAAACTGCCTCCTTCAGCCTGGGTACGGCTCGCCATTTGCTCTTGTGTACCGATGGGTTGTGGGACGTGGTCGGGGAAAGCGCCTTGAGTGCCGCCCTGGCTGAAGAGCCGACGATTGAGGCGGCAGCGGATCGGCTGGTGGCGCAGGCCAACGCCGCCGGTGGCCCCGATAATATCAGCGTGATTATTGTGCGCTTGAGCTAGGGTAGGGCGTAGACGAGAGGCGCTAGGCTATGTGGGGACATACTATGGATAATGATCCAACGGATGCAACCCAGCATTTCTCCAGTCGTGCCGATCGCGATTGGGGCTTGCGGACGGGGCGCGTGTCCGACGACTCCGACGAGTCGCCCCTCGGCGTTAGCCACCGCTACGGCCTGCCGACGATCCCGCCCAGCAGCGCCGCAGCAATGGGCTATTGGCTGCTGTGTGTGCGGGTGTCGAAGCAGGCCAACGCCGGGCAGTATGTGCCGCTGAACCTGTGCCTGGTGCTGGACCAGAGCCTCTCCATGCGGGGCGAAAAGATGGAGCGCGTGAAGGACGCGGCCCGCTATGTGATCAACAAGCTGGGGCCGCAGGATACGCTGTCCGTCGTCAGCTTCAATGACCGGGCCAACCTGGTCGTGGCGGCCCAGCCGGTGCGGAACCACGGGGAAATGCAAGATCTGGTAGACAACATCGTGCCGCGGGGCGCGACCGAACTGGCAACCGGCATCCGCATGGGCATGGACCAGTTGCGGCTGCGCCCCCAGCAGCGCAATGCCGTGTCGGCCATGCTCTTGCTCACCGACGGCGACACCTACGGCGATTCGGCGCGCTGCATGGAACTGGCCGAACAGGCCCGCCGCCAGCAAATCCAGATCACGCCGCTGGGCGTGGGCGAGGAATGGAACGAAGACCTGATGGAGGCGCTGGCCTATCGCTCCGGCACCCACTCGGAGTATATCAACCAGCCGTCAGCGATTATCACTGCCTTCCAGAACAACGTCGAGGCGTTGCAGGCAACCTATGCCCGCAATGCCCAGTTGGTGATCCAGACCCCGGACGGGGTCCGCCTGTCGCAACTCCATCGCACCCGCCCCCTGATCGGGCGCGTCGAAGTGCTCCCGGCGGTCGGCTACGATGGGCAGGCTTTTTCGCTGGGGAGTCTCCACGCCGGGGAAGAACAAGAATTCCTGATGGAGTTTGTGGTCCAACCGGCGCCACCCGGCCCGGTCACCCTGGCGCATGTGCAGTTCATCTATGACCAGGCGTCCACCGCCGGGCAGGTGCATTTGCCGTATGAAGTGGTGATCGAGGCGGAATCCAGTACCGGCCCGGTGCCCTCGTTGGATGCCACCGTGAAGACCGCCGTGGAAAAAGTGGTGGCCTTTAAATTGCAGCAAAAAGCCTGGCAAGAACTAACCGAAGGCAATCTGGTGTCAGCCACGCACAAGTTGCGGATGGTAGCGACACGCCTGATTGAGGCGGGGGAAGACGAGTTGGCCCAGACGGTCCAGGCAGAAGTAGCCCACCTGGAGCGCACCGGCCACGCCAGCCCCGCCGGTACTAAACAGATCAAATACGGCACCCGTGGGCTGGGGCGCACCCAGGCAATGCGCCCCGCGCCGGGAACATGAGGTAGGGAGAAGAGATCATGATCATTTGTCCGGCTTGTCGCACCCCCCACGTCCAGGGCACGCTCTTTTGTGAGCAGTGCGGGACCTCCTTGATCGGCGTCGCGCCGGTAGATACCAGCGCCACGGAACCCTGGACGCCCGCGACCAGCACCTCCACCGTTGTCGGCGAAGTATTGGGCGTGGGCGGGCGGCCCAGCGTCGCTGTGCCCGCCGCCAATGGCGCGTCGGCCCCCGATGTGCCCGTGGATGAGATCGATATCGACAACGAGTCGCCGGGAACGCTGCCGCTGCCGACCACGCTCTCGCCCGACACCGGGCGGCTGGTGCCCGGCTCGGCTCCGTCGCGCCTGCGTGTGCTGGTGCTCAACACCGGGCGGCTCACCGACTGGATCGAAGAGGATGTGATCCATGTCGGGCGGCTCGACCGCTCGGCGGGTGTCTTCCCGGAGATCGATCTGGAAAACGACGGCGGGCACAACGCCGGGGTCTCGCGCCGCCATGTGCGCATCTTGCGCCAGCCCGACGGCTACTATGTCGAAGACCTGGGCAGTATCAACGGCACGTTCTTGAACCGCCGCCGCCTCAGCCCCGGTGCCCCCGCCGAACTGAAAGACGGCGACGAGCTACGCCTGGGCAACATTGTCTTGCGTGTGGTGCTGGGTGGCATCGGGCGCAGCTAGTCGGCCCGGCCTCTGTCTTGCCTGATGGGCCGGGCGGCAGGGGGTGTTCGTGTTGACCCACCATCAGGGACAAGGAGAGAGCCAGCGTGGCGAAACTCGTTTTGATCCATGTGGCAAGTGAGGACCCGATCCTGGCCGAAATGGATGATTTGCCCAACCCCGGCGATAACTTTGTGGTGTTCACCAACCCGCGCCGCCGCGACGGGCGCCCGGTGAACTACGTCACCGCCGGGGCGCGCACCTTTATTTTCCCCTGGACCCGCATCAGCTTTATCGAGGTGATGGTCAGCGAAGACGAGCGCCGGGAAGTGCTCGAATTCTTCCGCTCAGAATAGCGTGGCGGGAGTCTGCTTCTTTATCGATCTCCGAAGAGCAACGTAGACAAGAACAGCTCTTGTTTTTGTCTATGTTGTTCTTTTTTATTGGGCCACCCCCATGCATCGCTCCCTCCCGCATCGCTCGCCGTTGCACCCCCGCCCGCGCCGGGTGCTGGTGGTCGCCCTGCTGCCCATCGGGGATACGCTGTTCACCACCCCGGCGCTCCACGCCCTGCGGGTGGCCTATCCCCAGGCCCATATCACCGCCCTGGTCTACCCCAGCAACGGGGGTATCCTGGTCAACAACGCCGATGTGGACCGCATCTGGCACTGGCCGACGCGCAACGCCTGGGGGCCAGGGGAGGTGCTCCGGCTGGCCCGTGACGTGCGCCGGGGCCGCTTTGATCTATGCATCGAATTCTCCAATTACAACGGCTGGCTGAGTGCCTGGGCCGGGGCGCGCACCCGCGCCCATCTCCATCTGCCCGCGTTCTGGTGGATCGATCCGGCGGTGGGGAAGCCCTGGCGGACCAAACACGCGGTGGAGATCTACGCCACAGTCGTGCAGCGCCTGGGCATCTCGCCCGGCGACTGGCGGCTGCGGATGCGCCCCACCGACGCCGACGAGGCGCGCGCCTCGGCCCTGCTGGCCCGCCACGGCATCCTCTGGGGCGAACAGGTGATCGGCATTCATCCGGGCGGGGAGGGGTTGTGGGGGCAGAAACGCTGGGCACCGGCCCATTTTGCGGCGGTGGCCGACGGTCTGCACCGGACGGTCGGGGGGAAAATCGTGGTGCTGGGGGGGCGCGAGGAGGCAGATATCGCCGCCGAGGTCGCCCGCCGGGCGGAGGCTCCCGTCTTTAACCTGGCCGGACAGACCACCCTGGGGGAAACGGCGGCAATGGCGGGGGCGTGTAGCCTCTTTATCGGCAACGATTCCAGCCCGCTCCATATCGCGGCAGCGATGGGCACGCCAGTGGTCGGCATCTACGGCCCGACCAGCCCGATCAGCTACGGCCCCTGGCTGCCGGGAGGACAGGCCGGGCGCGACTATGCACTAGTGCAGGGCCGGGGGCGGTGCGCCGGGCGGTTTACCCTGGGCGGCAGCCAGCCGATCTGGGTCTATTTGCAGGCCACTGCCTGCCGTTCCCTGGCGACGATCCGCCCCGCCGCTGTGCTGGAGGCCGCCACGGCGTTATTAGCCCGGCGGGCCTCCCGCTAAAACCCGGCAGGATGGGTAGGGTTTAGAGGCCGCTCTTCTTCGGATCGGTCGGGGTCGTGTCGGTGGGCACGACCGTGGGGGCAGTGTCGATGGGCTTGCCCTCAGATGTTTCGCGGAATTCGCGGATGCTGCGTCCCAGTGCGTTCCCGATCTGCGGCAGCTTGCCCGCGCCGAAGACGACAAGAACGATCACCAGGATCAGCAGCAGTTCGGGTGCTCCCAAACCAGCCATGTGTGAACCTCTTTTCTCTCTATAACAGGTGGACGCAGGGGGGTTGGCCGACTCCGTGCAACGCCGCCCGCAGAACTCTTATTCCTTATTATACCATAACGCACCAGGAGACCGTTTAGTTTGCTTTGGCCGCCAAACTGGGGGTCAGCGTCTCTTACGCTAGAGATCAGTTTGTGCCATTAGCTCGCGCACTCTCGGTTTGAAGCGCCTGTAACTCCGCTGGTGTAGGCTCCTCAGTTTGGGAACCATGACGCACAAAAATTTGGCCTGGACTAATGCGTTTCTTGTCACCTAATTTCTTGTCACCTGATGCCTTCGCCACTGAATAGGGTAACTTCGTAGGGTCGCGTATTACCTCAAGCCTGCCTATACGCCCAGCCCGATAATCAACAAGATCGTAGCGCACACCAACAATTGGTGTTGTGTATTGCGCCAAAATTTGTTCTATACGATCCTGCGTTATCTGCATGTCAGGTGGACCGTGGTATAACCGCGTCTTGTCGTCAAATCCTATGATTAGCCATCGGCGTCCACTTGCCTGCGTATTCACAAGCCCAAGCACATCTTTTATAAACTCTGTCTTCCCATCCGCGGTTCCCAAATGCAATTCGCGCTTGAATTCAACGCTTGTGGTTTCCCATTCAGCCACAAGTCTGTCTATGAATTTGGATTCTCGTGTAAACTCACGCCTTGTTTGCCAGACTAAACCCCGATACCGAGCCTGTAGAGCGATAGGCCTTTTGAACATAGCTAGGTCTTCGCCCTTGTCAGGATATATAGGTACATCCCACGCGGAAACAAGACCGATAGTTTCGACTTCGCCAGCTACCACCCTAAGCAAGTCTACGCCATCTGCCCAGCCTAACTTGGCAAGCATATCATCCTGTGCAACATGTTCTAATAGGGCATAGTCTGCTTCACAGCGCACGCTGATTTGGTTCACGACGCGGAGGAATTGTTCCTGGTCGGGTTTTAAGTTGATGCTACAAATATCTTCCCACAAGCTTGTGAGATCACCATTGAGGTCTTGAGCCAACTTGCTAGGACGCAAACCTTTCAACCGTATATCGGGAGTAGGTGGCGGGTTGACTAGTAAACCAATTTCTGCCAATTGTTGGATAGCCTGTTGCAGAGCTATATGGCGATCTGAATTTAGGAATTCAGGCTGATTAGTAATCTCACTGCCAAATACAGCTTCAGCCAACAAGCTGTTAGTCACTCCACCGCTACGAGCTTGGACTGATGATGTGTGTGCTTCAATCAATTTATCTAATACAACGCCAGCCCAATCTACGTAATCCATGGTAATAGACCTTTGCGTCCTTAAAGTTGCGCGGGACAAAGGAAAGGGACCTGGTCTACTAAAAGACCAGGCCCCAGTGGTGCCAGAGGGGAGACTCGAACTCCCACGACCCTACGGCCACTACGCCCTGAACGTAGCGCGTCTGCCAATTCCGCCACTCCGGCTTGCGGATGTATTATACGGCATCCACTGGCGGTTGTCAAGCGCCTGGGGCGAGCAGATCGGCCCGGCGGCACTGAACCTCTGCGCCCACCCGGACGCCCAGTTGCCGGGCGGCGTGGCCCTCGCGCACAGCGATTTCGAGCAGCCCGCTGCTGTTGATCAGGGCGAGCAGGCTGCCGGAGGGCACCGCGGCATAGGTGGCCGCGATGCCGGAAATCGGGTGCCCGGCCACGGTGACTTCCAGGGTAGGGGCGGGGCCGAGGGCTGCCGCCAGCCCGGCGGCGATGTTGGTGATCAGGTTGCCGAACTGGTCGCAGGCAATGACCCGCCCGTAGATGATCCCCCCCGCTACCGTAGTGGTGATGCCCGACAGCAGATTGAGGCTGGCCGGGGCGATGGCGGGGCCGAAGGCGGCAGGGGGTACCCCCGCTGCCAGCTGCGCGGCGACCGGGGCGAACACATCCCGCCCGTGGAAGGTGGCACTGCGGGTGGGCTGCCAGTAGTTAGTGGCGGTCAGCGCATAGACGTGGGGGAGCTGCGCCGGGTCGCCGTGGCGCAAGATCGCGGTCAGGTCAAAACCGGGGTCCCAGACGGCGGGGACCCCATCGACCTCGGTCCAGCCGACGGCCCGTGCCGCGGCTTCCCGCAGCACATAGGTGAATAGCCCGTTATCCGGCCCGACGAACAGACCGTTCGCCGTGACCAGCAGCACCGCTCGCCGGGCACTGCCCACGCCGGGGTCCACCACGGCCACATGGATCGTGTCGGGCGGGAAGTATGCGTAGGCGCGGTAGAGCACAAACGCCCCCGCCGCGATATCTTGCGCGCCGATGGCGTGGCTGATATCCACGAACTGGGCGGTGGGATAGAGGCCCAGCATCACCCCTTTCATCGCGCCCACGTAGCCATCGGCTTCTCCAAAGTCGGTCGTCAGGGTAATAATGCGCGGCCCGGCCATCGCTTCATCCTCATTCCTCATGGTTACCTTCGGCTGCCGCCTCCCGCGCCTGGATCATGATTTCGCCAAAGGCGTTCTCCTGGGTGGCGAGAATCGCGTGGCGGCGGAGCAATTCGAGCACGGCCATGAACGTGATCACGACCTCCAACCGGCTTCCGGCTTCTTCCAACAAAGACCAGACAGCGAGCGTATGGTCGGGGGCCTCGGCCAACCGAGTCCGTAGTTCGGCCACCTTCTCGTCCAGGGTGATCTCGTGGGGCAGGATCGTCGGGACGACCTCCAGCGGCATGGCGATCTGCATCCGCCGGTGGACCAGCCGCACCAACGCGGCCAGGGTAACCCCCTCTAGCCCCAGGGTGGGGGCGGCGGCCCGCACCAGGGGCTTGCCGCCGAGCGGGGCAGGGTGGGTGAAGGTGCGGTAGCCTTGCTGTTCCCGTTCGCGCAGGTAGCCCGCCACGGCCTGCATCGCCCGGTACTCCTCCAGCCGCCGTACCAGTTCGGCACCGACATCCTCATCGTCCTCGGCGGTGGGGGTGAGCACGCTGCGGGTCTGCGGCAAGAGCGCCTGCGATTTGATATAGAGCAGCTTGGCGGCCACGACCAGAAACGAGGCCAGCAGCCGTGGCTCCGGTTCCCGCAAGTGGTTGGCATACTCCAAAAACTGATCGGCCACCTCGGCCAGCGCGACCTTGCTGATCTCCAGCTCGCGCTTTTCGATCAGCCGCAGCAACACTTCTAATGGCCCCTCAAAGTCGGGCAGCCGTACCGCGTAGTCGTCAGTCATAGGGTGGGTGGTCAGTGGTCAGTGGTCAGTGGTCAGTGGTCAGTGACGAGTGCTGAGTGCTGAGTGCTGAGTGCTGAGTAATTCTAACACTAATACGCAATACGCAATACGCATCACGCATCACGCATCACGCATCACGCATCACGTTTTACGCCTGGTCGTCAGCGGCTTGCAAGGCCAGCAGGCGGGTGTGCTGGGCCGGACTCAAGGGCGGGGCCGGGGCTTCGTGATGGCGGATCAGGGCGACGACCTCGGCGGGTGCCCCTCCCTGGGCCGCCAGGGCGGCCCCGAGGCGGGCGTGATGCGCTTGCAGGTACCAGGGATAGCGGGGGCTGCGGGCGGCGGGTGGCCCCCCGCTCAAGCGGTGGAGGAGGCCGGACCCCCCCGGCAGGTGGTGGGCCAGCACGGTGACCACCCGCACCAGGAGCGTCACCCGCCGTCCGGTCGCCGGGTCCCACTTGCCGATATCGTGCAGCAGCGCTGCCTGGAGGAGAATCGGGTCGCCCGCGCCCTGCACCCGCTCCGCCACGTTCAGCGCGTGCCATTGGTAAGGGCGCGGCATCCTCATGAATAGGGCGGCCAGGGCGGGCGGCAGTTGGGCCGCCTGCAAGAGCGCCGCCCGTTCGACTGGGTCCACCTGCGCCCCTAGCGCCCCCAAAAACTGCCGCGCCCGGTAGCGCGCCTGTCCTGCGCGGCGGCCCACCGGAGACGGCGTTAGTTGCCCCCGCATCGGGGCTAGCCGCCCAGGACCAGGGATTGCAAGAACTGGAGCGGCCCGCCCACCATCCGGCTCAACAGGTTGAAGTCGAAGCCGGGGATGCGGATAAAGCTGGGCAGGAAGACGAGGGCCAGCAGCAGCGGGATGCTGTAGCGCCGGATCGGCTCCAGCAGGATGTTCCAGTAGTTCGATACCAGCCCGTTCAATACAGCATACCCATCGAGCGGCGGGATTGGGATGAGATTGAACGCTGCCAGCAGTACGTTGACGTAGACCATATAGGTCAGTAGCCCGGCCACCGTATCAGGCAGGCCCAGATGGAAGCGCAAAGGCAGCGCCAGCACTGTCGCGGTCACAATGTTGGACAGCGGCCCGGCCACGGCGACCAGCGCCATGCCCCGCCGCCCATAACGCAGGTTATAGGGGTTGACCTGCACCGGGCGGCCCCAGGCCAGGAAGCCGACGCCCAGCGCCAGCAACACCATCATGAAGAAGCCCAGCGGATCGAAATGGGCCGCCGGGTTCAGGGTGATCCGGCCCTGGCGGCGGGGCAGGTCGTCACCCAGCATCACCGCCGTGTAGGCGTGGCTAAATTCGTGGAAGGTCGTTCCCACGATGAACCCCAGCAAGATGCCCACAAAGCGCAGGGCAAAATCGGGGCTGCTAAAATCAGGCATACGCTTTACTGATCCTTTTTGCTCGTGTCTGCGGTGGCCCTGGCGGCTTGTTGCTCATCCAGGGCAAGGTGCCGGTGCAACTCGTGGGCTGATATCCCGGCGGCAGCTTCCATATCCGCCGCTGACTGTGCGCCGGTGTAGACCGTCTCTGGCTCATATTCGATGTTCTCGGCCCCCAGGCCGTTCAAGGCGGCGCGGATCGCCTCCACCTCGCCTACCTCCGGGTGCAAGATCACCAGGGTCTTGCTGCCCTTGTCTGATAGCAGGCGCGCATCGCCGGATTGGCCCGCCGGGCGATCGCCGGTGAGCAGATCTTCGACCGCGTCAGTGCCCGCCGGGCGGAGCAACACCGACACATCATCCAGCGGATGGCCGGTCGGTTTCAATGCATCCAGGACGCTGTGCGCCTCCCGGTGGCCGTCAAAGGTCGCCATCAGCGTGGGGCGGCCCACAATCGAGGTGGAATCGTGTTCGGCTTCCATCGGTGCAGCCTCCTGTCATAGTAGGGGTGTCTATTCGCAGTGTACCACGGGCGGCGCTGGGGCGTCAAGGTGCGGCGCGGCGGTCCCGCTTGTCGTACTTATGTAACGGGCCAAAGGCCGATCTGCGGCGGGCAGGGAACCCCGGTTCGGGGGCTAAAATAAACAGCGGAACGGCTACCCGCCAGGGGCAACCGCTCCGCTCTTAATTGTCATCTGCTCTGTGTGCTAGCGGGTCGGCAGGGCGCGGCGACGCAGGCCGACACCGGCGACGGTGCCCATCAGCGCCAGACCCAGCACGAGCCACAGACCGTTTTCGGTGCCATTGCCGGTGCGGGGCAGGTTGTTGCCCGTCAGCGGCTTGACGTTTGAAACCGGCTTCTGCACGGCGGGCTTCGTGACGACCGGCTTCTGAGTGGTCGTCGTGTCTTCGTTGCTACCGGTCAGCGGCTTGGCGTTCGAGACGGGCGGCACGATGGCAGGCTGCGCGGGCGGGGTGGTCGTGCCCACTTCGGGGGCCACGTTGCTCACCGGCGCAGGCAGGGCAATCTGATCGACCACGTCCCGGGGACCGAGGGCGAAATAAACCTGCGAAATCGACTCACCGGCCTTGAGGTTGAACGGCACATAGTAGCTGTAGCCCCACCAGGAGCCGAAGGTGCGGATGTGCAGCCAGACCGTCTGCCCGGCGGGAGCGGTGAGCGAGTAGCTGCCGTCGGCGGCGGTGGTGGTGCTATCGAGTTCCTTATCGGTTTCCAGCGGCCCCGCCAGGACCGCGATCGTCGCGCCGGAAATAGCCTCGCCATTCCAGCGAACCGCCCTGCCGCTCAGGGTGCCAGTGGCACTCTGGGCTGCCGCGCCTTGCGCGCTCAATGTCAGGGCAAAACCGGCGACCAGTAACAGAACCAAAAGCTTCTTCATCGTCTTCTCTTCCTTTCTAATTTACACATTCATGGGGTAAGAAAAAATTCATTTCGCGATACAAATCACTGCCAGGTCCCATGCGCCCTATCAATTTCAATTAGTCCCTTGTTTGTTGCTCTGAATTGTTTATTGACGAGTACGCTATTCTCTAAAGCAAACTGCGTGCCACATCCTCTACTAAAAAGTGGGTCTACCATTGTCAATTTAACCATCTTACAGGATTGTAATAAACGGTGACAGTACAGGTCCGTCTACCGTGCCCTTCCTGCCGGGATCCGGGCTTGTGTCATGGGGTGTGCTATAATGAAGGGGAACTCACCCGGAGGTGCTTCCCCATGCGCGTCCTGCTGCTGGCTGCCCTGACGCTCGATGGCAAACTCGCCCGCACGCATGTCGATTTCGTGGACTGGTCGTCCCGCGAGGACAAGCGCCTGTTCATGCAGACTACCAAAGCGGCGGGCGTGCTGATCCTGGGCCACAACACCTACAAGACCTTTCCGGCCCCGCTGCCCGGTCGCCTGCATATGGTGCTGACCCGCACTCCGGCGGACCAGCCGCCCATCCCCGGCGTGGTCGAGTTCACCAACGCCGAGCCACGCGCCATCCTGGCCGATCTGGCGGCGCGCGGCTACGAAACGGCCATTGTCGGCGGAGGGGGCACGATCAATCGCCTGTTTCTGACCTACGATCTGATTGATGAGATCTGGCTGACGGTGGAGCCGGTGATCTTCGGCACGGGCGTGTCGCTCTTTGCCGGTGAGCCGTTCGAGCGCCGTGTCCAGTTGATCTATCAGGAGCCGCTCGGCCCCGGTGGGGTCCACCTGCGCTATAGCCTGCGATAGTTGTTCGCGTTATACATCTGCGCCTGCGATCCGGTTGTATAGCCTTACGAATCATCTGCTATGGGCGGCTATCGAATCACCCTCGCCCTGAACGGAGCGGGTGACGCAGCACAATCAGGATAAATGAGGAGTTTGCTATGCAGTTCCCTGAAGTGAGCGGGTCGAATCTATCGGGTAAGTCGTATCACCTGCCCTCCGATTTTGAAGGGACCTATAACGCGGTGGTCATCGTTTACCAGCGCTTCCAGCAGGCGAATGTGGATACCTGGGGATCGGTGCTGCAATCGTTGGCCGAGCGCTACCCCGATTTTCGCTACTATGAATTGCCCACGTTGCCGGACTATGGATCGCTCCAGCAGATGTTTATCGACACCGGTATGCGTGGCGGTATCCGTGACGGCAGGGTGCGCGCCCGCACCATCACGTTGTATCTTGATGTGGCGGCGTTTAATGCGGCTTTAGAACTGCCAACGATTAACGATATCTATGTGTTGTTGGTCAACCGACAAGGGGATATTCTCTGGCGGGCCGCCGGTGATTACACCACGCCGCAGGGCGATGCTCTCGCGCAGCAGATCGCCGCGTTGTTCACCGCGCCGCCGGTAGGCACGTCTCCCGGTGCGATCAACTGAAGCAGTCCTCACATAGATTATCCGGCAATTTTGGGATCATCGAAGACCAGTCGAGAGAAGAGGTATGAGGATGGCAGAGAGCAAACGTGTAGTGGTGACCGGCGCGACCGGCTTGATCGGCAAAGCGTTATGCAAGCGATTGACGGAAAAGGGGTATGCAGTGGTCGTCTTCTCCCGCGACCCGGCCAAAGCCCGCAGCCAGGTGCCAGGGGCCGCCGAATACGTGGCCTGGGAACCGGCAGAGAGCGGCGCATGGGCGGCGGCGATTGACGGGGCCTACGCGGTGATCAACCTCGCCGGGGCCTCGATTGCCGGGAAGCGCTGGAATCCGGCCTACAAGCAGGAGATCCTCAACAGCCGGGT
>JBBSAN010000023.1:0-19829 GCA_038252265.1 Chloroflexia bacterium | reverse complement strand
TCGGCACCGGGTCGGTGAACTGGGCCGACTCGGAGACGATCTTGGAGACCTGCCCCCGCGTCACGTTGTTGTTCGGGCGGTAGTAGGCACCGGGACACGGCTCGCCAGGGCCGCCGCAGGGATAGCCGCCGACGATCCCCCGGCAGGCCAGGCAGCGCACGAACGTGTAGAACGTGTTACTCACGGGCACATCCACGAACTGCACCGGGCAGCTCGTCGGGGTGGCGGTTGCGGTCGTGGTGGCGCTGGCCGGAATCCCAGTGGGAGTGGGGGTGGTGACGGGGGTGTGCGTCGCCGTTGCGGTGGGCGGGGTGCCGGTTATGGTCGGGGTTGGGCTGGCCCCCACCGGCGCATCGGGCAGCGGCCAGGCAAAGGCACCCCGGCTGCGCGTCCACAGCGAGAGGGTGGTGAAGCCGCGATCGATAGACATATCCCAGATCATCACGTTGGGCAATCCGGCCTGGAAGCGCTGCCAGGTGGGCGGGTTGGCGGTGATGTCGTCGGTGTAGTAGAGGCCCCAGTCGCTCCCGGCGAAAACCTGCTGGGGGAAGCGCGGGTTGGCAAGGATCGTGTTGATTGGGATGTCGGGCAGGTTGCCGCTCTTGTTCAGCCAGGTCGCGGTCGCGCAGTTGGCGGTGCAGGTGACCTGGAAGACGTGGCCGGGTGTGCCGGGGGTGTTGGCATCGAACCCTCCCACGGCGGCATACCCGGTGGTGGGCACCTGTGGGTCGGTCGTCACGTCGAGGATCGGGCGGTTGGGTAGGAGTGCGTTGCCGCCGCTCACGTCCACCCATGTCGCCGGGTTGCCGGTGCCCAGGCCGAAGCCATACTGGACCTTGCCATCGCTGGTGCCGACGAGGGCCGTGGTCGAGAGGCTCACCGCGTAGCTCAGTTGGTTGATCGTCCCGCTGAAGTCGGGGCTGATTTTGACCCAGTTGCCGTCGCCGGTCAGCGTTTCGCTAACGGCGGTGGAGCCAACGATCATGTGGGTGCAGCCGGTGGGCGGGCAGTCATACTTGTATAGCTCGTAGGGGGTGATGATGCTGCGCCGCGCCGACCGCCAGCCGCCGGTGATCTCTGTATAGCCCCCCAGCGGGCCGTTGCTGGACATGGCGATGCGCCCGGCGTTGAACTCGACGTACCAGCGTTGCCCCAGCACCGGTTCGATGCGCGACCAGAACCCATCGCCACCGTAGATCACATTCCAGTCCAGCGGGCCGGGGCTACCCGACCACTCGGCCACGGCAGAGCCGTTGTCCTGCATCCCCCCGGCAGCGCCGGGTTGTGCGCTGGTGGCGAAGTTGGCGGTGATATCGCCGGAATAGAACTCCAGCGTGCTGAGGCTGTCGTTCAACTCGCTCCAACTGGTGCCCCCGTCGGTGGAACTGTAGGCTCCGCCGTCGGTGCCCGCCAGCAGGGTCGTGGATGAGCCGGGGGCAAAGACGATGGCGTGGTGGTCGGGGTGGGACTGCGCGCCAGAGCTATAGCTACAGGTCACCGCATTGAACGTCGTGCCGCCATCGGTGGATTTCCACAGGTCGTAGGTATCAATGAGCACAAGGTCGGGGTTGCTGGGGTCCACCGCGACGGCCTGATCGAACCAGTTCTGGGGGAAGTCCCCCGGCGCACCGGAGCAGGGGATCAACGCGGTCTGGTCCGACCGCTGGATCCAGGTGGTGCCGCCGTCGGTGGTGCGCCAGACGCCCAGTTGGCCCCCCACGAGCCGCCCGCCGCCGGGCCGGGTCGCCTGCACCTGGGCGTAGATGGTGATGTTGGAACTGCCGGGGCCGGTGGTGCTGGGGGCGAAGGCCAGATCGATGCGCCCGAGCACGTTGCCGCCCGCCTGGTAGCCGGGGATGCCGCTGCCCGTTCCCACCGGCCAGCCGTTGCCGGGGGTGGTCAGCAGCGTCCAGTTGGCCGGGCAGCCGCCGGCGGGCAGGGTGGCCCGGTAGATGCCGTTGGCCCCGTTCTCGGCCATCGTCACCGACTGGACGGTGAAGGTGAAGCCGCGCGTGCCCTGGGCGACATAGAGGTCGGTAGCGGTGCCGGTATCACGCAGCAGCAGGCCGGTCACTTCCTGGCGCTGGGTGGCGGCGTAGGGGTTGGTATAGCAGGGGCCGGTCCAGTTCGCGCCCGCGTCATACGAGAAAAAGAGGCCGGTCTTGGTCCCGGCGATGAGGTTCTGGGCGTTGCGCGGGTCCACCCGCACCTTGCCGATGGCCTGGTCTTCCGCTACCGTGCCCGGTGGCCCTGGATAGGGTGGGGTAAACACGGTCGCGCCGAGGGTCGTCCAGCTTGCGCCTGCGTCGGTGCTGCGCAGGATGCCTGCGCTGCCGTATTCGGGCAGGGTGTAGTTCAGATCGCCGGTCCCGGCATAGATGGTGTTGTGGTCGTGCGGGTCAATGGTCAGATCGCCGATGCCGATGGTGGAGATGGTCGGGCCGTCGGTGACCGGCCTCCAGGTGGTGGCCGCCGAACAACAGTTGTTCGTCTTCCAGACGCCACCCCCTGCCGCGCCCAGGTAGGCCACATTGGGCTGCACCGGGTCAAAGACCATCGTGTTGATCCGCCCCGATGTTGCGCCGATATACCAGTTTAGCGGGGCCGGACCCAGCAGGGTGAAGCGGGCGGGGTCCAGCGCCAGGGGCGAGCGCGTATTGGTCGGGTTGTAGATCACCTGTCCGGCAGGCACGCCCCGCGCCACCCGGCGATCTTGCGCCTCCGCTGCCTGGATCCAGGCCGGATCGAAGCGCCCGGTGGGGTAGGTCAGCCGGTCGTGCCAGTAGGCCGCCATCTGGGCCAGCCCGGCGGCTTCGTCCCCGCCCGCCGCTTCGGGCACCGCCGCGTAGCGCAGTTCTTCGGCTTCCTGGGCGCTGCGTGAGGCGAGCTTCGGGGCAGCCGGTTGCTGCACCACCACGGCAATGCTCCCCAGCGTCGCCCATAACAGGACCATCCCCAGCACCAACCCCTGGCGGGGGCGCAGGCGTGTCTTCATCGGTGTCTCCTTTTGCTGCCCTGGCTGCTGCCGCATCCGAGATTCAGGCGGTGGGCGATCCGCCGCCCCTGGTGGAACCCATACTACGTTTATACAGGATGCGGCCCTGCGGTTCAATGGCTGTTGCTATCGCCCTGATTCGGAGCCACGGCTGTCGCCAGGCCGGTCAGTGTCGGCCTACCCCACGTTGTCATCCTGCGCGCAGCGAAGAATGACAGGGTTGGGTCCGTCAGTACCAAACACTTTTGCAGCAGCCCTGCCGGACGCTGCATGGGCCGAGGCAGTGCAAAATCCGAGATCGGGGCGAAGCGGTGATCGGCTGGCTGGTCCAGCCGGGGGATCAGTCGCGCCGGGGCAGGGAGAGCACGGTGTTGAAGCCGCCGTAGCCGTCCGGCTCTTTCAGGGGATTTTCGGGGTCGTCCACGGCCTGGGTGCCGTCCACCAGGAACTTATAGCGGTAGCGGCCTGGGGCCAGCCCGCGCAGGCTCGCCCGCCAGACGCCGGGGCGCTCGCGCCGAAAGGCCGCCTCGCCCGGCAACCAGCGGTTGAATTCGCCGATCAGGTCCACGGTATGCGCCTGGGGATGGTAGTAGACGAAACTGGCCGCGTTGCGCCCCGCCTGGGGGGAGAGGGGCAGCCCGGTGAGCGGGCCGCCGCGTACACGCATGGCCTGCGCCAGCGCCGCCACGGGGTTCACCACCCCCGCACCCTGCCGGGCCGATTCGGTGTTAGGAATCATGATGGCGGTGTCGATTAAAATCTGCTTGATCTTGTCCGGGCGCAAGGTCGGGTTGGCCTCGATCATCTGTGCCACCACCGAGGTGACAATGGGCGCGGCCACCGAGGTGCCGTCAACGAACTGATAATGGGCCGACAGCCAGTTGCGCTGGACCATGCGCCGGGCCAGGGTCGCGTATAGCTCCTCCGGGGTGAACTGGGGGGTCAGTTGTTCGGGGCGCAGGCGCAGGGTGCGCGCCTGTTTCAGCAACTCGGCCATCAACTGCTCGCCCGACAGCCCTAGCAGGTAGGCCAGCCGCCCGGCGTCACGGTGCTGGCGGGTGCCAGGGAGGATGGGCGAGGCGATCCAGATGCTGGGGGCGACCAGTTCGGGCTTCTGGTGCCCGGCCAGGGTCGGGCCGTAGCTGGAGCGCCACAAGCTGTAGCGTTCGGCGTGGACGTGGAGCAGGTTGCGGTCGTCGGCCCCCCCGACGGTGATCGCTCGTGGCGCGCTGGCCGGGGGGAGGATGCCCTGCCGCCCGGCGTTGCCCGCCGCCACCACGACCACCAGCCCGGCAGCGATCAACCGCTCGGTCACGCGGTCCAGGGTGTTGCGCTGGGTGTGCGCCTCTTCGTCGCCGCCGAGCGAGATGTTGACCACGCGCACGCCCAGGCGGCGGTGGTTCGCCAGCAACCAGCGCAGCCCCTGCTCGATGTCGGTTTCGGGGATGCGCAGGTTGTCCTGGCCCACCTGGATCAGCACCAGTTCGGCCTCAGAAGCGATGCCCCGGTAACGCCCGTTGGAGAGGGCACCGTTGCCGGTGGCGACGACGCTGGTCATCATGCCGTGCCAGCTTCGCCGCAGCGGGCGGCTGAAGTCGGCCCCTTCGCGCGGCGGAGTCTGGGTGGCGTCTACGGTCAGCCGGATGCGGGTCTGGGGTTGGGTCAGGTCGGGGTGGGGGTAGAAGCCGGAATCGACAAAGGCCACGACCACGCCCCGGCCCCGTAGGAGCGGGTTGGCATGGAGGCGCAGCGGCACAGGCAAGGCCGGGGGCGCGTGGACGGTCACCGCCGGGTCCGCATGGGTCAGATCGGCATGGCGCAGCGCCGCGTAGGGGTCCAGCCCCAGCCGCACCAGGGTGTCGAGCGCGGTGAGCACGCAGGCGGGGCAACACCCCTGCTCCGGCCTCCAGTCGGGGTGGCTGCGGGCGACCAGTTCTTTGATCTGCGGGTCAACCCGAGTGTGTTGCGCGAAGAGGGTCGGGTCGGCGGGCCGCCCGCAGACCGGGCACGTGATCGCGGGGGTATCCGGGGCCGGTGGATGATCCTTGAGCATACGAGCGGGTAGGCAGTCTCCCTCTACCAAATCTGGCCGATGCATCGTTGCATATCTGCTATTATAGCATGTTAGCGAGAACTACGCCCTGTCCGGCCTTTTTAGCCCTGGATGATGGTGATATTGTGCGCCCGGTAGGCGTGCAGGACGTCGTCGGGCACGCTGCGCTCGGTCACGAGGTGGGTTAATTCGTCGATCGGGGCGATGACAAACGAGGTGGCGGTGCCCAGTTTTTCGGCGTCGGCCAGGGCCACAACCTCGGCGGCATTGGCGATCATGGCCCGCTTGACGTAGACTTCCTCCAGGTTGGGCACGCTGATCCCGATCTCGGGGTGGAGGCTACAGACCCCCAGCAGGCACACGTCGGCCCGGATCGCCCGCAGCGCCTCGACCGTGGCCGCGCCCACCGCGACCAACGAGTCCTTATACATCCGCCCGCCGATCAGTTCTACTTCGATCCCCGGATGCTCCGCCAGGGCGACCGCAATCGGCGGACTGTTGGTGACCACCGTGGCACGCAGGCCGGGCGGCAAGTGGGTCGCCACTTGGAGCGTGGTCGTCCCCCCGTCCATCAGGATCACCTGCCCATCGCGGAACAGCCCCAGCGCGGCCTGGGCCATCGAGGCTTTGGCGGCAGGAGCCTGCTGCTGCCGTGCCCGGTAGGAGCCGACCGCCGGAGGCCGGGGCAGCGCGCCGCCGTGGACCCGTTGCAGCAGCCCGGCCTCGTCCAGGTCGCGCAAGTCGCGCCGGATCGTATCTTCCGAGATGTTCAGGGTCGCGCTCAACTCGGATGCCAGGATTTTCCCCTCGCGCCGCAAGGTTTCGAGGATGTGTTGCTGGCGTTCTTCTTTCAACATTGGTTGCCTGCTCCTGCCTGGACGCATGTTTCCGTATTGACAATGCGTGTATCTGCATGTATAATCATGTTAGTGCATTATATTGCATGATCATGCAAGTTGTCAACCGAGGCGTTGACCAGCAGACCTTTAGCACCAGCCCGGGGCGTTGCCCGTGCGCCAGCCCCGGAGGGGCGGCAGAAGCTAGCCCACGGCGTCAGCCGTGTGGTACGGCACATAGGATCCCAAGCCCCGGAGGGGCGACAGAATAGCATCGGGATCTGGCTCTGTCGCCCCTCCGGGGCTGACGCACGGGCACACGCGGACAACTCTGGGGAAATGCTCCCGGTTGGCACCGGGGGTTACCGTCGGTCGCCCTGCTGGGGCTTATTGCTGGCATTTGCGGGCAAACTCTGGGGCGGGTTGGTGATGATTGGGATTGAAGGGGGCGCGACGGTGGCATACGGAGGAGAACGGGAGCCGACCAGCCGGAAGGTGCTCAGCGCAAACACCTTGCTGGCGTTTTTGATCCTGGGGTGGAGCGGGGGGGCCATCGGCCCGGCGCTGCCCTGGCTGAGCACCCACTGGGGCGTGCGGCTGGATGAGGCCGGGGCGCTCTTCACCCTGAACTTCCTGGGGGCCTGCGGGACGGTGGCGCTCTCCGGCGTGCTGCTGGACCGCCTGGGGCGCAAGCCGCTGCTGGTCGCGGGGACGCTGTTGATGGCGATAGGGTTGGTGGGACTGGGGATCGCCCCCTCCTTGCCGCTGGCCCTGGGCTGTGCGCTGGTGCTGGGGTTGGGCTGGGGCTGCCTGGATGTCACCTTGAACGTGTTTGTGGCCGACCTCTATCCCACCGCGCAGGGAGCGGCGCTCAACCTGATGAACGTGGCGTTCGGGCTGGGGGCACTGATCGGCCCGCTTTCGGTGGGCTTTGCTCTGAATGCCGGGAGCAGCCCGCAACTGGTCGTCTGGAGCTTGAGTGGGATCGCCTTGATCAGTGGCCTGATCTATCTGGCCCTGAGTTTTCCGTCCCGACCCCTGGCCGTCCCGGTGCCCGGGTCCAGTGGAGTCGGGTCGGCGTTGCGCGTGCTGCGCCAGGGCTATGTGCAGGTGCTGGCCCTCATGCTCTTTCTCTACGTCGGATTGGAGGTCGGGTTCGGCGGCTGGGCCTACAGTTTCGCCATTCAGGGGGCGGGCATGGATGCCGGGGGGGCCGCTCTGGTGGTGGCGCTGTTCTGGCTGGCCTTTACCCTGAGCCGGTTGGTGGCAGGGGTGGCGGCACGCTGGGTTACAGGAGCGCTGCTGGTGTTGAGCGGGGTGGCCCTGGCCGCAGTCGGGGCAGGGCTGATCGCGCTGTTTGCCACCGCCCCGGCGGCGTTGTTCATCGGCGCTGTGCTGATCGGCGCCGGGTGTGGTCCGATCTTCCCCACCGCGTTCGGCCAGGCGTCGATGCGCTATCCGGGGGTGGGGCTGGTGTCGAGCGCGGCAGTCCTGGGTGGCAGCCTGGGGGGGATGGTGCTACCCTATGTGCAGGGGTGGCTGCTGGTGACGCTGGGCGTGCCGGTGGCCGCCGGGTTTATTATCGTCCTGGCCCTGGTGATCGGGGGGTTGCAACTGGTGCTGAGCGGGCCGCTGGCGGTGGTGCCCGGCCCGGCCCCAACGCACGAGGCGCAACGGGCCTAAAATCCCGTCGCGCCCCGGAATGAGTACGGAGCCACCGGCTCCTGGGAGCGAAGTTCGCTCTTCACCCGGTGATTGGTCCGTCCGCCATCGGTGGACGAGTCATGGCCTGCCGAGGCAATGACTTCCACATCAGCGCGCACACTGGCGTTGACGGTGGTTTCGACGGTGACGGTCCCATTATGCGAAGCAGCGATGTACGTGACGTTTTCGGGGATGCTGGTATTGCCCGCATAGCTGGTTGACACAACATGGGTGTTGGTTGGGCCGTGGATTTCGTAATCGACGCTGCTAACGTTGCCCGCCACCGTATCAATCCCCACGTCCACCTGGATCGTGAGTCCATTCGAGAGGACCAGGAGCGGATCGACGCGGCAGCCGGGTGCTACCCTCGATATCGGTGAACAAGAAGGTGATGGTCGTGGTGGCCCGTTCAGGCATGGGCAGCATCTCTCCGAGTGGGGATGGATCAGGGGGGGTCGTGCGGGCCACCTGCCGGGCGCGGCCTCGGCGGGGGTCCAGCCGGGGACTCGCGGGGCGGTCCTCGGCCCTGCGGGGGGTGTCGCTGATCAATTCCGGTGATCCTCTCGTGCTGCCAACATTCTGCCGGAGGTGGTTATCCCGCCTACCAGTGGCGGATCGGGTCCCTTCTATTGTCGCCCGTGCCCCGGCTCCCCGGCTAGGGAAGAACGTCCATAATCCGGTGGCCTACTGGTCGGCAGGTTGCCGGGGCCGTTGCATAGCTTCTAGACAGGTCGCTATTCGCGGTGTAAAATACAGCATGACCATCATTGAGCGCTATTATGACGAGCACACGCAGTACGAGTGGGAGCGACTCGAACGGCACCGCATGGAGTTCGCCGTGACGCTGCGTGCCCTCCATGACTACCTGCCCGCGCCCCCGGCCACCCTACTCGATATCGGGGGCGGGCCGGGGCGCTATGCCATTGAGTTGACCCGGCAGGGCTATACCATCACGCTGCTGGACCTGGCGGCGGGCAACCTGGCCTTCGCCCGCGCACGGGCCGGGGAGTCCGGAGTCACACTGGACAGCACCCTCCAGGGTGATGCAACGGCGTTGCCCGCGTTGCCGCACGAGCCCTATGATGCCGTGCTGCTCCTGGGGCCGCTCTATCACCTGCGGACAGAGGCGGCGCGGCGGGCGGCGGTGGCCGAGGCATGGCGGGTGCTGCGGCCCGGTGGCGTATTGGCGGCGGCGTTCATCTGTCGCTTCGCTCCGGTGCGGTTCGCCGCGCAGATGCAACCGACCTGGGCGGTGGAACGCGCCGACGAACTCGAGGAGATCGTCACGAATGGTCTCAACCCGCCTGGCACGGACTACTTCACCGAGGCCTATTTTGCTCACCCGACCGAGGTGCGCCCGTTTATGGAGGCGGGCGGCTTCGAGACGCTGAACCTGATCGGCTGTGAAGGGGTGGTGTCGCGGATCGAAGAGGGGGTGAACGCGCTGACCGGGGCCGCCTGGGCGGCGTGGGTGGCGCTCAACTACCGGCTGGGCCAGGACCCCAGCTTGCATGGGGCCGCCGAGCACCTGCTCTATATCGGAAAGAAGGTCTGAGATGCTGGTCTGGCTCATTGTGCTGGCGATCATCGCCGCCGAGATCGGGGCCGTCTACCTCTGGCGGCAGCGGCAGTTCCCGCGCCCGCGCTGGCTGTTCAACGGCTGGGCGCTCACCCTCTATGCCGCGCTGTTGCTGGGGGCCTGGCTGGTCGGCTTCGGCGTGAGCGCCGCGCTGGCCTCGTTCGATCCGGCTATCGCCGCCGCGCAAAACCCGCTGTTCATCCTTGTTATCGTCACCGGCCTGGCCCTGCTGATCATCATCGCCTACACCCTCTTCCTGCGCTGGGTGTTGCGCGGCGGCATCCCCGACATCCCGGATTAGAGCAGTGAGGTATGAGGTATGAGGTACGAGGTACGAGGTACGAGGTACGAGGTACGAGGTACGGAGGTGAACTCATCACTCATCGCTCATCGCTCATCACTCGTTGCTCGTCAGCGACCCACCCGACGGCGGACGAGGGCCAGCGCCATGCCCACTTCTTCGGCCCCCAGCAGCCGGGCCACGCCCAGGTAGACCCCGGCCCCCAGCACCACGCCCCCACCGACAATGATCAGGCTGCCCAGCTTGCCGGTGCCGCCGTCGGGGGCCAACCCCTGGAGGAGCGGCAGCGCGCCCCACAGCACCAGCCCCATTTCGGTCGCAGCGAGGAGGCTGATCAGGGCCGAGCGCCCGATCCGGGCATCGTCCAGCCCGCCCAGGCGGCGGCGCAGGATCAGGTAGAGCGCGGCGGCTTCCAGCGTGGTCGCCAGGGCCTGGCTGAAGGCCAGCCCGGTATGGTCGGTGTGGACGATGAAGACGGCCCCCGCCGCCAGGGTGATGGTCAACGCCATCGAGCCGAGCGCCAGCAGCACGGGGGTGCGCGTGTCCTGCATGGCGTAATAGCCCCGCGTCAGGATTTCCAGCACGCAATAGCCGAGCAGGCCCCAGGAGAACCAGCCCAGCGCGTCACTGACCAGCGCGGTCGAGCCGTTGTTGAACGCGCCGAACTGGAATAGCAGCGTGACGATAGAGGTGCGCAGCAGGCCCAGCCCCAGCGCGGCGGGCACGATCAGGAAGATCACCAGCCGCAAGGCTCCGGCCAGGGTGCGCTTCAACTCGTCCAGCGCGCCGCGCCCGAACTGCGCCGCCATCGTCGGAAAGATCACCGTTGCCAGGCTGAGCGCGATCACGCCGAAGGGGAGCAGCATCAGCAGGTAGGCGTAGTTAAAGGCCGACAGCCGTTCGGGGAGCATATTCGAGCCGATGGCCCCGATGGCGATGATGTTGGCCTGGTACGCCCCCTGGCCGATCAGCCGTGGCCCGATCAGGCGGCTGACCTCGCGCACGCCCTCATCCTGCAAGTTGATCCGCGCCGGGCTGTAACGCATCCCCACGGCGATCAGCCCCGGCACCTGCACCAGGAAATGGAGCAGCGCCCCCAGCACCACGCCGTAGACCAGCCCCTGGAGGCCCCAGATGGGGATGAAAACCAGCGCGCCGAAGATGATGCAGCAGTTGTAGGCGATGGGGGCCAGGGCGGAGAGGGTGAACCGGTTGCGGGCGTTGAGCACGCCCTGCGCCCAGCCGCCCAGGCCGAGGAACAGCGGCGAGAGCATGAGGATGCGGGTCAGGTCCACAACCCGTGTCTGTAGCTCTGGCTGGTCGGCCCACCCCGGCGCAATGATCAGCGCGACCAGTTGCGGTGCCAGCACCGCCAGCGCCAGCCCGCCCAGCGCCAGCACCACCACCGAGACGTTGATCATCGTGCTGGTCAACCGCCAGGCCGCCTCCTCTTTCCCCTTCGCCATCAATTCGGTGAAGACGGGGATGAAGGCCGAGCCGACCACGCCGGAGATGATCAGCAGGAACAGCGTGTCGGGCAGGCGGAACGATTGGACGTAGACCGCGTAGTCAGACGACGTGCCGAACTGCGCCGCGATAACGATCTCACGCAGTTGCCCCAGGATGCGGCTGACCACGAACGCCGCACCGACAATCGCCGTCGCCCCGGCCAGCCGCCGCCCCACATTCGGGGCAGGGGTGCTGGCCGTTTCGCGCTGCGGCGGCGGGGCACTCTCGGCAATAGGGATCACGGCGGTAGGCCGCCCGCCTTGCGGTGGCCCCTCCTCTCCGGTGGCTGTCGGGGTCGTGCTCACAGGCTCCGCCCCCGGTAGGACGGACCCCTGACCCCTGACCCCTGACCCCTGACCCCTGTTTGCATTTTCCCTCATACTCTGCTATAATAATGGGCGGTCTTCGCTACCGTGATGAAACATCGTTGCTATTTTTAGGAGGAAGCATTGGCTAATATTAAGTCGGCGATCAAGCGCATTCGCGTGTCCGAATTCAAGCGCCTGCGCAACCGCCCGGTGCGCTCGTCGCTCAAAACCTTTGTGGGCAAAGCCCGGCGGCTGATCGACAGCGGCCAGGTAGATGATGGGGCACGCGCCGTGGTCACCGCGATCAGCGCGCTGGACAAGGCCGCCTCGAAGGGCATCATCCACCGCAACAACGCGGCCCGGCGCAAGTCGCGCCTGATGGCCCGCCTGAACAAACAGGCCGCCTTTATCGCCGCGAACCCCAACGCCACCTTCACCACCGCGACGACCCGCCGCCGTGGCACCCGCGCCGGTAACACCCGGCGCAAGTAACTCCCCGCTGACGGGACAGTCGAGGCCGGAGCGTATGGCGCAGATCGGATCTAGCGCCGTCCTCCGGCCCCGTCGCGCTGGCTCATCTCCAGCACCAGCAACTCCAGCGCGGTTTCCCCCCCGCCGCTGGTCGTTTTAATCTCCTGGTCCACCCCCAGCAAGCGCTGGTGTAGATCGCGCAGCCGCTCCGGTGTGTACAGGCGCAAGGCTTCTTGCGTCTGGCGCACGGCGAAGTCCGCCATCCCCAGCCGCCCGGCGATGGCCGCAGGCGAGAGCCGCTGGGCCGCCAGCGCCTGCACCTGCAACAGGTTCCGCACCTGCCAGCCGATCATGCCGACAATGGCATAGGTCTTCTGGCCGTCGCGCAGGAGCTGGCGCAAGAGGCCGAGCGCCCGCGCCGCGTCCCCCCGCCCCGTCGCCTTCACCAGTTCGAACGCTGCCGCCTGGGTCAATTCGGGGGTCAGCAGGCGCACCGTCGCTGCGGTGATCTGGCCGCCGGGGCCGACATAGGTCGTCAGCTTGTCCAGTTCCTCGGCCAGCACTTCCGGCTCTTCGCCCACATAGGTCGCCAGCATCCGGGGCACGTCGCCCGCGATCAGGGCACCGCGCGCCCGCGCCTCGTCGCTGATCCACCGCTCCAGCGCCAGCCCGCGTGGCGGCTTGAACTCCTCGACCGTGCCGCGCTTCTTTGCCGCTGCCAGCAGGGGATTGCTGGCCCGTACCTCGCCGCGCTCCCACAGGATCAGCACCGTGTCGTCTTGTACCAGGGGGATCACCGCCGCGAAGCGGGCCACCAGCCGATCCTGGACGCTGCCGCTAGCCGCCTTGCCCCGTTTGCCCCCTTTGGCCGGTTCTTCGGCGGGTGGCTCCTCCGGGGCGGCGGCTTCTTCGCTCGTGGCTGCGTTCTCGTCGGGGGATTCGTCGGCGCTCTCTTTGGCGGCGCGGCCTCGCCGGGCGCTCTCGAAGCGTAGCATCAGGTCGTCTACCACCACCACCCGCCGCCCGCCAAAGAACGAAATAGCGTTGCAGGCGGTATGCAGCTCGTCGGGCGTGCAGCGGCTACCGTCCAGGCGGCTCAACGCCATATCGTCGGCTCCGTCGGGCGCATATTCGCGCAACAGCCCGTCGCGCCGCTGCCGCACCGCCAGCCGGTCGGCTCCATAGAGAGCGAAGATCATAGGGGTAGCTCGTGGTTCGTGGTTCGTGGTTCGTGGCTGGTAGCTGGTTAAATCTCTGCTACACAGCAGGAGGCTGATCACTGATCACCGGCCACTGACCACCCGTCGCCGGGCACGGCGAAGCCCCGCCGGGCGAGTGCGCTACGTAGGCCGTGAACCTGCACAAACATGCAGGTGGGTGCCCTTCTTCAGGTTATTGCCTCACCGGTTGCCCGGCGCACGGCAGCCCCATCCGCTACAGGCTCCCTTTTGGAAAATGTCGGCTCACGACTTTATAATAACGCCCTCGCCCGTCGAGGCTTCGCCTAATTTTACCATAGGTAGGGCGGCGGCGTCAAGGATCGATTAGCTGACATGCAGGAGATCTTATCTCTGTTCTGCTCGTCATCAAGAGGGCTATTTGTCGCACGGTTGTTGCCAAACCTCGGCTGTCATCCTGAGCGCAGCGAAGGATCTTGTTCGGACCACCAGGCTGTCATCGAAGATCGGGATCTTGGCCTTTGCACATCTGACCCCGAAGAAGATCCTTCGCTGCGCTCAGGATGACAGCCGGAGAGGTTCGGCCAGTACCACCTATTTTACATCCGCGATGTAGCCAACAGGAAGGCTATTGGTAGCAGATCTGTAGCATAGGTGGGGATACGCGCAGGTGGACTTGCGGAAAATAGTACGATTTGTTAAACTATATACCGAGGTGAGATTATCTGCTTATGAGTGATATGCGCAAAAACCAGATCGAGACGATCCTGACTAGTGATCAGGTGATCCAGCAAGTGCTGCGGACCCATTGGCCGGAGTCGTGGCTCCAGATCCATTTGCCGCTGGGGGCAACCCGCGCCCTGCTCGCCATTGACCGCTTGCAGGCTCGCACGCCGGGGCGCGTGGCCGAGATCCTGGGGATCAGCCGGACGACAGTGACCGGGCTGGTAGACCGCCTGGAAGACCAGGGGCTGCTGCGCCGGGCGATTGACCCGGCAGATCGGCGCTGCTTCCAGTTGCAGTTGACCCCCAAAGGGCAAACGCTGGTGGACGAGATCGAAGGCGACCGGCGACGTGCCCTCGCGCAGGCGCTCACCACCCTGTCCGCTGCCGACCTGGCAGCGTTAGATCGCGGGCTGACGGCCCTGGCGGCGGCGATGGTGCCCCCCGACGAGACGACCCGCTCCACCATCTTAGCTGAGGAACCTGCGACAACGTTATGAACAACACTGCTCCCCTGCCGGCAAACTACAAGTGGATTGCCCTGTCGAATACGACGCTGGGGGTCCTGATGGCGGCGATGAACACCAGCATTGTGCTGATCTCGCTGCCCGCGATTTTCCGCGGCCTCAACGTCAACCCGCTGGAGCCTGCCGAAAGCGGGTATCTGCTGTGGATGATGCTGGGCTACATGGTCATCACCGCCACGCTGCTGGTCACTCTGGGCCGCCTGTCGGATATGTGGGGCCGGGTCAAGCTCTATAATCTCGGCTTTGTCATCTTCACCGTCGGCTCGATCCTGCTCTTTCTGACCCCGTCCGACGGCAACACCGGAGCGGTCGAAATGATCCTCTCCCGGTTGGTCCAGGGTGTGGGCGGCGGCTTCCTCATCGCCAACAGCGCCGCCATCCTCACCGACGCCTTCCCGGCGAACGAGCGCGGCACGGCGCTGGGCCTGAACATGGTCGCCACCCTGGCCGGAAGCCTGCTCGGGCTGATCGTCGGGGGTCTGCTGTCGGTCCTCTGGTGGCGGGCCGTCTTCCTGGTCAGCGTGCCGGTGGGGCTGCTCGGCACCGTCTGGGCCTATAAGATGCTGCGCGAACAGGCCACGGCGCGCAAAGGGCGGGGCATCGATCTGGTGGGCAACCTCTGCCTGGGCGGGGGCCTGACCATCTTCCTCGTGGCGATGACCTACGGGATCATGCCCTATGGCACAGCCACCACCGGCTGGGGCAACCCGTGGGTGATCGGCGGCCTGGTGGTCGGGCTGGTGCTGCTGGGGCTGTTCGTCGTCGTGGAACAGCGCGTGGTCGAGCCACTGTTCAACATGGACCTGTTCCGCATCCGCGCCTTCAGCATGGGCTGCGCGGCGCAATTGCTCTCTGCGCTGGCCTACGGCGGCTTCCAGTTCGCGCTGGTCGTCTGGTTGCAGGGCATCTGGCTGCCGCTGCACGGCTATGCCTTCGAGGATACGCCGCTCTGGGCCGCGCTCTACCTGATCCCGCTGCTGGTCGGCTTCATGATCGCCGGGGCCGGGGGCGGCTGGCTGTCCGACCGGCTGGGGCCGCGCGGCCTGAGCACCGGGGGCATGGTGCTGCTGGGGCTGGGCTTTATCGCTCTGACCTTCTTCCCCGCCGATTTCGATTATCCGCCGTTCGCCGTCGTGCTGTTCATGATCGGGGTGGCCTTTGGCATCTTCGCCGCGCCCAACACGGCGGCGATCATGAACGCCCTGCCGCGTGATTATCGCGGTGTCGGCTCCGGGATGCGCTCCACCTTCCAGAATGTGGGTAACCCCTTGAGCCTGGCCGTGTTCTTCAGCATCATCGTGATCGGTCTGGCGAACCAGTTGCCGGGCGTGATCCAGAGTGGGCTGACCCAGCAGGGCGTGCCCACGGCGGCGGCGACCACCGTGGCGCACATCCCGCCGACCGGGGCCTTGTTCGCCGCGTTCCTGGGCTACAACCCGATGCAAACGCTCTTGCCGCCTGCGGCGTTGGCGCAACTCCCGGCGGCCACCCAGAGCAACATCCTGGGCACGCACTTCTTCCCCACGCTGATCAGTGCCCCGTTTGTTGACGCACTGCACACCGTCTTCTGGGCGGCGGCGCTGATGGCCTTTGTGGCGGCGGGCTGCTCCTGGCTGCGCGGCGAACGGTTTGTCTACGACGACACGCCCCTGGTGGTGCCGCTGCGGGTCAACGCCCCCAGCCGCTGATCCAGCGCGGTGGCTACCCGCTATAATTGCACGACGACGGGCACGAAAAATCTACTTCGTGCCCGTCGTATCCTTGTTGCGCCTGCCCCGGTTCTCCTGTATAATGCAGGGGAGAGATGGCACCGCCATCTCAGGGGCCTGAACATCTCATCACGAGGAGGACGGAAGGTCATGGCGTATGTGATTACGGAGCCGTGCATTAACACCAAAGATGCGTCCTGTGTGGACGTATGCCCGGTGGACTGCATTCATCCGCGCAAGGACGAGGCTGGCTTCGAAAGCGTGCCGCAGCTCTATATTGATCCCGATGAGTGCATTGACTGTGGGGCGTGCGAACCGGAATGCCCGGTCACGGCGATTTTCCCGGAGGATGATGTGCCGGTGGAATGGCGTGAGTATACCCGTATCAACGCCGATTTCTTCAAGAAGTAGGAGCGCGGCGCTTTTATGGAACGCAGCGGAGGGTTGTCTATCCCAGGCAACCCTCCTTTGGCTTTCCACCGACCGAGGGTTGCTTGGATGAGGCGGGGATGCGGGATCAGGCGTTAGGGTCAGCCGGGGTGCGGGTGCAACCGTGGACCGGGGTGGACGCGCCGACCGAGCAGGCGATCCTCCGCGCCCTGGCCGCTGAGGGGCTGCGGCCCTACCGCTGGTCGAACGAGCCGGGGGAGGTGTACCGGGCGCACAGCCACCCCTACCACAAGGTGATCCTGGTCGTCAGCGGCGCGATCACCTTCGGCCTGCCAGACACGGGGACGGAGGTGGCGCTCCAGGGCGGCGATCGGCTGGATCTGCCACCCGGCATCACCCACGACGCCGTGGTGGGTCGCCACGGCGTCGTCTGTCTGGAAGCGCAGCGCGCCGGTTAACGGGGGCGGCGACGGGCTACCGCCCGTAGTTGACCGCAGGGTCGGCGGTGGCGGAGTCGCTGCGGCTGCGGCGCAGGGTCGCCCCAACCACGTAGTCGAGCGAGAACGGCCCGGCTCCGACCAGGAAGATCGCCACCAGCATCACGAAGATCGGCCCGTTGACGAAGTAGGCCCGCACGTCGGTGGTGCCCTGCCCGGCGATATCAACAAGCACCGGGATCAGGGCCAGCAGCGCGAACGGCTTGGTCAGCAGCCCGGCGACCAGCATTCCCGCGCTCACCAGTTCGATCCCGCCCAGGATCATGTCGGCGGTGCTGGGGTTGGCGGTGTTGAGCAGCTTGTCGAGCGCCCAGGCCAGCAAGATCAGGCTGGTGCAGATTCGTAAAGGCAGGCTGCCCCAGCCTTCGGGGCGCACCGTGGGTGCCGCGTTGCCCGCGAAGAGGCCACGCACCGGCAACCGGGACCGGCCCAGCAGGGCATCGATCGAGAGCGGCCCGGCTCCCAGGAGCAGGAGCGCCACCGAAACCGCCAGCAGTGGGCCTTCGAGGAAATAGTTCTGGGACGTGATCAGCGCCACGCCCATATTGCCGATCATAAAGAAAGCAAAAATCTTGGTCAGAAAGCCGCCGAGCAAGGCCAGCCCGCCGAAGAACTCCAATGCGCCGATCAAGACGACATTGAGTTCGGGGAAGGGAATGCCCAGCGCGGCGAAGAACGAGGCATCCATGCCCGTGTTTTGGGCATTCAGGAACAGTTTATCGGCCCCATAATAGATGAAGATGAGGCCGCTAATGACCCGCAAGGGCAGCGCGGCCCAGTTCCCTGGCCGAATCGTCGGCTCGGCCCCCAGGAACAACTGACGGAACAGATCCATATAACACCCCTCTCAGCCTGTATTTACTGTGGTGCCCCGCACGAACGTGGCCGTGGGGGCCGTCACTGCTCGCTAACCACTACGCCAGAGGGTTACGTCTGCCCCAGGGTCCATCGGCGCGGCGGCCCCGTGTGTCGGGTGGGCCACCGCACGGCTGGCCGGGCTAGCGAGTGGGCGGGGTCTCTGGCGTGGGCTCGGCGGCTTCGGCTCCATTGCGGGTCATCCAGCCCGGCTCTAATTGCTCGCGAATCTGCGCCAGGGTCCGCTCCACATCCTTTAGCGACTCGCGCATATCTTCATCATCCGTATGGTAGATCTCTTCGCGCAAGTCCGTATAATAGGAGTCGATCGCCAGGAGCAGGGCATTCACCTGCGAGTCGGTGAGGTCCAGTTGCATGATAGCCTCCTCGTGCATGGTGGGGCGGGGCAGCCGCTGCCCCTCTCCGCTATGATAGCACACCCTACCGGGGCGGGCAATAGGGGTGTCGCGGCGTTTTATACCTTGTAGCGCACTTTGCGACAAATCAGGACGGTGATCCTGTTGGTTTTTCGGGTTTTTCGTGTATACTAAAATCAATCCCAGCTATCTGACGATTTCGCGTCGGGAGGTTGCGTTATTGAGCGAGAGCACGGCGATCAGTGATGAAGTTCAGGAACTACCCGCACTAAACGAACGCTACCGGCGTGCCCTGCAAGCCGTCGTGAGTGACTACCGGCGGCGGCCCGAAGTGCTGGCGATCATTGTCGCCGGGTCGGTGCTGCGGGGCGAAGGCGCGGCCACCAGCGATCTTGACTTCTGGGTGCCGGTCGATTCCGATTCCCGGCAGCGCAAGAGCTTTCTGGTGGGCGATGTGCCGGTTGAAATTTTCCTGAACCCGCCGGAGCAGATCCTTTCTTATATCGCCTCGGGCGACTACCACGCCATGCACATGATGGGGCAGGGCCTCTTGCTGTGGGTGCGTGACGATGCGAAAGAGACGATCCGGCGGCTGCGCAACTGGTGCCGCGCCGGGTACGCGCAGGGGCCGCGCCCGCTGGGCGAGCAGCCCCGCCGCGCCCGCCGCTACGCCATTATCGATCTGTTGCAAGACTCGCATGATATCCTGCGTACCGACCCGGCGATGGCAAACCTGCTGATGAGCCAGGTGATCGAGCAGGCGCTCAGCCTCTATTACGCCGAGCACCGCGTCTGGCCGCCCAAGGGCAAGCGCCTGCTGGCCGACCTGCGCACCCGCGACCCCGACCTGGCCCTGCGCCTGGAGCGGTTTGTCACCCTGACCGACCCCGAAGTACGCCACCAGCTCTTGCTGGCGATCCTGGACCAGATCATGGGGCGGGGCCGCTACGGCTGGGACGACTGGTCGTGGGACAGCACGCCGGAGCGGGTGCGTTAAACACCCTGATCCTGGCAGGCGCTAAAAAGGGAGCGGGCGGCATGGTGCCGCCCGCTCCCTCGCTTGTGCCCGGTGCTGCGGCTAATGCCGGGCGGGCGTTTGGCAGTTGGGGAAGAAGGCTGCGGCGGCGATCTTCGCCATCTGGCCCCGCGTGGCGTTCAAGTTCGGGCGGAAGTAGGGGCGGTTGCCCGGCGCGATGCACGGCTCGAACGCGCCGCCGCAGGGATAGCCCCCCACAATGCCGCGCGTGGCGACGCGCTCCACATAGACGTAGAACGTGCTGGCGGGCGGCACATCCTCAAAGGTCTGACCGGTCGGCGTTTCGGTCCAGCCCGCCGCCCCGCTGGTGATCTTGGAGAGTTGGCCCCGCGTGACGTTGTTGTTCGGGCGGAAGTAGGGGCGGTTGGTGGGGGCCACGCACGGCTCGAACGGTCCGCCGCAGGGGTAGCCGCCGACGATGCCCCGCGTGGCGATCCGCTCCACGTAGAGGGCGAAGGTGCTGCCCGGCGGCACATCCTGGAACGTCCATTGGCTGCTCGGCACCGGGTCGGTGAAGCCCGCCGACTCGGAGACGATCTTGGCGACCTGCCCACGGGTGACATTGGTGTTCGGGCGGTAATAGGTGCCGGGGCACGGCTCGCCGGGGCCGCCGCAGGGATAGCCCCCGACGATGCCGCGACAGGCCAGGCAGCGCACGAAATCATAGAAGGTGCTGCCCACCGGCACATCGGTGAACTGGAGCGGGCAGACCGTGGCCGTCGGCGTCGCCGTCGGGGGGGTGCCGGTCACGGTCTGGGTGGGGGTGCCGGTGCGGGTCGGC
>JBBSAN010000022.1:0-20539 GCA_038252265.1 Chloroflexia bacterium | reverse complement strand
GCGGCGAGCGCGGCCAGCGTAGCCCGGGCGTTGCCCCCGGCAAAGAAGGCGTTGGACAGATCGGTCGCCGCGCCGATGGTGCCCGGATCAATGCCGTAGAGGTCTTGCAGGTCGTTGCCGACATAGGCAAAGCGGTGCTGGAGCGGGGCAACGGCTGCCACCCCTGGCACTGCCTGAAGCGCGGCCAGTTGGCTGCTCGCCGGGGCAGTAGTCGAGCCGATCACGGTTACATCGGCCCCGTTGGTCAACTCGGCATCCACCCGCGCCTGGGCATTGTAGGTGGTGTTGAACACCGCCGTGGAGGTGGCAAACGCGCAGGCCAGCGCAACCAGGACCAGGCCGCGCACGACCAACGCCCGCTGCCGCCCCAGCGCCGCCGCAACCACGCCCGCCAGCCCCCCGCTGAGGGGGCGCAACCCGGCGGTCAACACGCGCCGTCCACGCCCGAGCAGCCCCCGACCCAGGCGCATCGCCAGCAGCCCGGCCCCCAGCCAGAGGCACAGCGGGGCCAGGAAGGTTTCGTACGCGACCGAGGCTGCGGGCACGCCCTCCGGGGCCAGCACCACCTGATAGCCGGTGCTGGCTGTCTGCCAGAAGACGAGGGCCGCGATGGCGAGCAGGATACCGTCCAGGTAGAGCCGCTGCCACAGGGGTGTGCCCTCGCGCCCAACCACGGCGCGACCCGCCGCGACCGTGCTCTGCCGGGCGGCGATCCCCGCCGGAACCAGCACCACAACCCCGGCCAGACCCAGGCCTAGCGCGGCAAAGCCCACCGTCCAGGGTAGGGTGGTGCTGCCCAGCAGGCCTTCACTGATCGCGAAAAGCTGGCTCACGCCATAGGCGGCGAGCAGGCCGACGGCGACGCCGCCGCCCCCCGCGAGGAACGCTTCTAGCCCGGCCAGACGGAGGATTTGCCCGGTGGCGGCCCCACGGGTGCGCAGCAGCGCCTGTTCCCGCCGCCGCCGCTCGCCCCCCGCCGCCGCCACCGCCAGGGTGAGCAGCATCGCCAGCACCGCCCCCGGCAAGCCCAGGAACAGAAAAAGGACCTGAGCATAGAGTGCGTCGGCTCGCGCACTGTCTAACCGGGCAGCCAGGTTGTCGCCTACCAGGGTGCTCCCCGCCGTGCGGGCCTCCAGGTTGCGCGCCCAACCTTGCACCCGAATGAAGGCGGCACCGGGATCCGCCGGGAGATCATGCCCCAAGCGGACGTGGATCTGGGTCCGCATCGTGTCGGGTCGGGCGGCGGCCTGCGGATCGAACAGCGTGTGCCACAGCGCGGCGGGCAGGATCAGTACGTTGTCGGGTGGCGCTTGTGGGGCCGCCCCCGGCGGCAAGCCGATGGCCTGGAAGAGCGAGTCGGCGTAGGGCAGATCGACCACCCCGGCGACCGGCACGGTAGTCGGCGGCAGGCCGATCCGGGTGATGCTCACCTGGTCGCCCACCGTGACATGGAGGTTGGCCGCCGTCTGCTGCGCCACCAGTACGCCGTCCAGGGAGCCGATCAGGAGCCGTAGTTCGGCGGGGAAGTGTTGCGGGTAGGTCGAGTCCAGCCCCAGCACCTTGCCGGGGCCGGTGGTCTGCACCGTGCCGTTGGTGGTCGCCGCGAAGCCTGCCGCATCGGCGTACCCCACCTGCTCCTGCGCGGTGGTTGAGGTCGCCTGGTTCAGCGCCGCGACAATCGGGTGCGGATCGGTGCCCGGCACGAGTTGCACCTGCCAATCCACCGGCACCTCGGCGATGGCACGCGCGGTCATGGAGGCGGCACTGGCGGCGATGAAGGCCGCCAACGAGACAAGCAAGGTGACGGTGAGCGCCACGCCCGCCAGCACGCCCAATAAGCGTCCCGTGCGATGGGCCAGCAGCCCTTTGAGCCAGAGGAGGGTTAGCATGGCGCATCCACCTCCAGCACGCCATGCGCCATGTGCCAGACCCGGTCCATCCGTGCCGCAACCAGCGGATCATGGGTGGCGATGACGAGGGCCGTCGCGGTGCCCACGAGCGCCGCCAGCAAGCTATCGAGCAGGTGCTGGGCGGTGGCGTGGTCGAGCTGACCGGTCGGCTCATCGGCCAGGAGGAGAGCCGGGCGGACAACCAGCGCACGGGCCACGGCCACCCGCTGGGCCTGCCCACCGGACAGTTCTTCCGGCAGCTTGTCGGCGATCTCGGCCAGCCCGATCTGCGCCAGAATCGCCTGGGCGCGCTGCTGCGCCTCCTGCTCTCCGGTTCCGGCCAGCAGCAGCGGCAGGGCGACATTCTCCCGCGCGGTCAGCGGGGCCAGCAGACTGGGGGCCTGGAAGACCAGGCCGACCTGCTGCGGGCGCAGGGTGGCGCGGTCGCCCAAGGCAGGCCAGGTGAGCGTGCCGCTCGTCGGGGTGTCCAGGCCCGCCAGGAGATGGAGCAGGGTGGATTTCCCGCTTCCGGAAGGCCCCATCAGGGCGATGCGGTCGCCGGGGCGAATCGCACAGGTCGCGGAAGCCAGGGCCACCACGGGCGTCGCGCCCTGCGGATAGGTGCGCCTGACCTCCAGTGCCTGGGCGTATACGGGATGCTCACCGGCGATGAAGGCCGCCGGTTGCCGTTGTCGCTGTTCAGTTGCGGGTGACATTGACAATCCTCCCATCTTCCAGGTGGATGATCCGGTCGGCCCTGGCGGCCAGCGCGGCGCTGTGGGTGACGATCAGGGTCGCCTGTCCGCTCTGGCGGCGCGACTCGAAGATGCGTAGGATCCGTGCTTCCGTTGCGGCGTCTACTTCCCCCGTCGGCTCGTCGGCTAGCAAGACGGAGGGCGCGGCAGCCAGCGCTACGGCCAGCCCCGCCCGCGCCGCTTCGCCCCCTGATAGGTGCGTAGGCCGCGCCTGCCGCCGGGCGAGCAGCCCGACCAGGTCGAGCAAGTCGTCCAGCCGTCGCCGGTCGACCTTCCGCGCCAATCGCATTTGCAGCAAAATATTTTCCTCCACGCTCAGATGATCGAACAGGTTGCCGGACTGTAGCAGGATGCCGATATGGGCCGCTCGGCGGGCGGCCCGTTCCGGCTCCGGACGGCGGGTGAGGCGATGCCCCAGCAGGGTGACGTGCCCCCCATCTGGCTCGTCCAGTCCAGCGAGACAGGTCAGCAAGGTCGATTTCCCGCTGCCTGATGGTCCGACGACGGCCACGAATTCGCCTGCGCTCAGATCCAGGCTCACCCCCCGGAGGGCGAGCGTTTCGTCGTCGCCAATATGGTAGAAGCGATAGAGATCATGGGCTTGTAGAATGTCCACCTCAGCGCCACCGGAAGCTTTGCGCGATGCGCTGCCATTGGTCCACATTGTCCGCGCCGAGCGGTGCCCAGACGGTGACCGTCGCCAGCTGGCCGTTGCGGTAGAACAGATAGGCGTTGTTCTCCAGGCGCACCTGCTTGCCGGTGACGGAGTTCGGCTCCGAATTCGACGTATAGGTCAGCAGCACTGCCGGGCCGCCGGGCAGGGCTACGTCTTTCACTTCGGTCACCTGCACGGCGCGTCCCGTTTGTTGCAAAGCAGCGACCTGCGCGGTACCGGCAGTGGCAGCAGTGGGGGCGGTGGCAGTATCGGTGATCGTCACCATCAGCCCGTCCAGCTTCTCCACAAAGCTGACGTCTGGGCCGTTCTCGCTGCGCCCCCAGCCTTCCGGCACATCCAACGTATAGCCTCCGGCGTCCGAGCGATAGCTGACAAACGCCTGGGTGTCGGGGATGTCGCCGGGCGGATTTTGCTCCGGGGCCAACGCTTGTTCGGTCGGCGCGGGCGGCACCAGGGTCGGGGCGGCGGCTTGCGCCGCCACCGTCGGCGTGGCTACAGGTGCCCCTGCGGTTACCGTGGAGGACGCTGCCGCCGCGCTCGCTGCTGCCGTTGGGCTGGACAGTTCGGTGGGCGTGAGGCCGGGCAGCGCGGGGGTGGGTGGTGCCGCTGCTGTCGGGGTGGGTAGCACCGCCGGGTTCGCGGGTAGGGTAGGGGCGGGCGGGTTCGTGTTACAGGCGACCAGGGTCAGCGCCAGGAGCAACGATGCCAGCAAGAACGGAGTGCGCTGTGGATTAAACATGAGCCATACGTCTCTCTGTTAGGGCGTGCCATGGACAAGGACAAACAGGACGAGCACCGCCGCCAGGGCCAGCCGGTAGAGGGCAAAGATACCCAGGCCGGAGCGCCGCAGGTAGCGCAGCAGCAGACTGATCGTCAACGCGCCGACGATGGCTGCCGCCAGCACCCCGGCGAAAAAGGGGCCGCTGAGGTCGTGCGGCTGCAAGTCGCGCAGTTTGTAGAGCGCCGCCCCGGCGATGATCGGGGTAGACAGCAGGAACGAGAAGCGGGCAGCGGTCTCGCGGGTCATGGCGCGGGAGCGGGCCTTGGCAATCGTGATCCCGGATCGGGACACGCCGGGAATGATCGCTACCGCCTGGGCCAGGCCGACCAGCAGTGCATCCCGCCAGCCCACCTGATCGAGCGTTTTGCGTTGGGGCGCGGTGCGGTCGGCCAGCCAGAGGACCAGCCCCATCGTGGCCGAGGTAAAGGCGATCAGGAGCAAGGAGCGCAGTTGGTCTTCGGCCAGTTTGTCGAGGGCCAGCCCGACCAGCCCGCCGGGCAAGGTCGCCAGGACCAGCAGCCAGAAGAGGCGGCCTTCGCCGCTGGCCGGGCGATGGGCGTGCTGGAGCAGCCGCAGCCAGTCGCGCCAGAAATAGCCGACCACGGCCAGCAGGGTGCCGACATGCAGCGCCACATCAAAGGTCAGACCGGGGTCCGCCCAGCCCAGCAGCCGGGGAACCAGGATCAGGTGGGCCGATGACGAGATCGGTAAGAATTCGCTCAACCCTTGCACTATGCCCAGCGTGACCGGGATGCGATAATCCAGCGGCAGCAGCAGGGCCAGCCCCACTGCGCCGATAATCAAGAACAATAGCAAGCCGAGGGTAGCAATATCCTCGCGCGGCGTGGGGCGGACGGTCGTCCCGACCTGTTGCATCGGTTTCTCCTCTGAGTAAAAGCTCACCAACTCGATGGGTCCATCATAACAAGACAACATGAAGGAACCATGAATCGGGGCAGCAGGGAAGGGGGGTGCACATGATCGGCAAGCGGTGAGGGGGCAAACCTGGGCAGCGCGTCTGTTCTGCATTCAATAGAAGAGACGGTAGAAGAGACGGTGCGTGCCTGGTTAATTGACGCAGGGCACGGCAGTCAGGTCGCGGGGCAAGCGCACGGTAAAGACACTCCCCCCGGTGGCGGCAGGGTGGGCTTCGATGACGCCGCCGTGGGCCACGGCAATAGATTGGGCGATTGCCAGGCCCAGCCCCCAGCCGCCGGTGGCACGCGAACGCGCGGTATCGGCCCGGTGGAACCGCTCGAAGATCTGTTCCACCTGATCCGCTGAAATCCCTGGCCCGCTGTCGGCAATCTCCACCACGACCTGGGCCGGGTCCGTACTCGTCGCCCGGATGCTGATCTGGCCCTGCGGCGGCGTGTATTTGACGGCGTTGTCGAGCAGGTTCAGGAACAAGCGAAAGAGCTTATCGGGATCGCCCGGTACGTACAGGTCCGACGCGATGTGCAACTGCACGGTGAGGGCTTTCGCCGTCGCCAGCGGGTGGATCTGATCGGCCACGAGAAGCAGCAGCGTACTCAGATCCACCGGTTCGGGCTGGAGGACAGGCGATGGATCGTCCGCGCGGGCCAGTAACAGCAGATCGTCCACCAACCGGGTCAGGCGGTCCACCTCTTCCTCCAGGTCGGTCAGCACGATCTGGTAGTCGGCAGGGGCACGGTCGCGGTTCAAGGTGACGCCGATCTGCCCTTTCATGATCGCCAGCGGGGTACGTAGCTCATGAGAGGCATCGGCGGTGAATTGCCGCTGGCGTCCGAACGCCTCATCCAGCCGGGCCAACATGCGGTCGAAAGTGTGCGCCAGCCGGCCCACTTCGTCATCGGCCAGATCGAGGTTCAGCCGCTGGCTGAGATCCTGGGCGCTGATCTGCTGGGCGGCCCGGGTCAGGCGATCAATCGGCTGGAGGGCGCGGTTCGCCAGGAACAGGCCCCCGGCGCTGGCAAGCGCCAGCGTGAGCGGCACGACCAGCGCCAGGATCACCAGCAGTTCCTGTAACACCGCATGGTTGGGTTGGAGCGATTGGCCGACCACGATGGCCCCGTACACCCGGCCCTCGACGACATAGGGCCGGGCATACAGGCGTACCGGGGTGTCGGTCCCGGGCACATTTGCCTGGGTGAACTGCGCCTGCCCCTGGCGCACGGCGGCGAGCAGGTCGGCGGGGGTGGCGACCGTGCGAAACGACCCGAGGTTCGTGACCACCTGGCCGTCGGGCTGGATCACCCGCACCAACAGCCCCTGTTCGGCCAGTGGGGTGATCTCGTTCTCGCCCTCGGTGGGCGGCACCCGCACCTGCCCATCCGCCACCGTGAGCGCCCCCAGCGCCTGGTCTGCCGATAGCCGCAGATGGGCATCGACCTGATCATCCAGGGCCTGGTCCAGGGTGTGGTAGAGCAGGGCGCTGAAAAACACCAGGACCCCGCCCAGCACCAGGATATACCAGGCTGTGAGCCGGACGCGAATCGTCTGCCGCCCGATCTGGCGGGCCAGCGTGGGCAGTGCTGCGGTCAGGGCACGCCTGTCGGGACTAGAGGGCCGCATCCGGGCTACCCTCCGCGACCTTGTAGCCCAACCCCCGCACGGTCTGGATCAGTTTCACCGCGTACGGATCGTCGAGCTTGCGCCGCAGGTTGCGAATATAGACATCAACGATGTTGGACTCGCCCGCGAACTCATAGCTCCCGATCTGCTCGGCGATCATCGTCCGGCTCAACACCTGGTGGGGATGCCGCAGGAGATATTCCAGCAGGCTATACTCCTTGGGGGTCAGGTCGATGCGCCCGCCGCCCCGCCGGACTTCATGACGGATCGTGTCGAGCGTCAGGTCCCCGATCTGTAACACGGCCCCCTGGACCACCGGCCCCCGGCGGGTTAAAGCTCGCAGCCGGGCCAGCAGTTCCTTGAAGGCGAACGGTTTCACCAGATAATCGTCCGCACCGCTGTCGAGGCCGGTCACCCGGTCATCGATCGTATCTTTCGCCGTGAGCAGCAGAATCGGGGTGGTGACCCCGTCGGCCCGTAACTCCCGGCAGACGCTGAGGCCGTCGCGGTGGGGCAGCAGAATATCCAGCACAATCAGGTCGTAGTTCATGCTCGCCGCCAGGTCCAGCGCGGCATCGCCATCGGCGGCGAGGTCCACGACGTAGAGTTCTTCCTGCAAGCCCTGCCGGATAAAGGCGGCGATCTTAGGCTCATCTTCGACCACCAGCACACGCATGGAGTGGCTTCCTCTCGCTAAATCCTGTTGGAACGATCTTCTCCATCCCGCTGATCCGCCTGTATTGGGCCGGTGCCGAATGGCAAGGTAACCAGATTGTAGTCCGCGTGCATGAAGATTAGATGAAGAGGGCGCTTCCACCACTGCGTTCGCTAAGCCTGCGCCTCCTAAAAGTTCCCATTCGTATCGCCAGTATACTACTTTTACCCACCATAAAACCTGGTCGATTCATCTTCTCTTCATCTGTACGTGCTATCATAGGGCTACCACACCGCAGCGCCAAAGGCTGGGTTAAGGGTCGGTACCCCCGGCTCGCAGGTGCCCGATCATGATGTCGGATGAAAGGGGAGGCTGCCTTGGGATCAGTGTTGACCGGAGTACGACCGCGCACTTTCCGCCTGCCGCAGCGCATAGCCGCCCTGGCTCTAGCGGTCGTCAATCTTGGGCGCCCGCGCTTGTTCTTGCAAACCTCGCCCACGTCGCGGTTACGCTACTATGTCTCACTCCCCAGAGGCTGGACACCAGAGCGGCGCTGGCCGCTCCTGGTGTCCATCGATGGCGCCAATCACGGGTTCTTTCTGCCCCACGCGCTGGCCTTCCTGCGGGCACGGCAGGATCGGCCTTTCATTCTTGTTACCCCGTGCGTCGTCTCCAACACCGGACGCCCGGATCGGTCGGCGTATCCCTATCCCGCTGAGGTATGGCACCACATTAGCCGATTGAGCGCGATCGGATCCGATGCCGATGGGCTACAGGAAGCCGTGGCCGCCGTGCGGGCCGCCTACAAAGCGGAGGAGCAGTTCTTCCTCACCGGTGGTCTGCGGGAGGGCACCTGACCTGGTACCTGATCTTCACCTATCCGGAATGGCTGGCCGCCGCTGTCCCGGTCTGCGCCAATTTCGCCGGACGCGGCATCCCGGCGGCGGCCCCACCGGGCGCGCACCGGCAGGTGCAGGTGCATGCGTTGCAAGGTCAGGACGACCGCCTTCGGGTGGCGCTGGACGCGCAATGGGCCAGGGCGAACGCGCTGGCCCAAGCGTGGGGCTACCGGGATATTACCCGCGATCTGCTGGCGGGCGTCGGCCATAGCGCTTGCGCGGCGCAGGTCCTGGACCTGTGTCATAACATCTGGCAAGCGCAGGCCCGCGATCGCGGAGACGGAGAACGATCATAGGCCGGACCCCGTGGGGAAGTGGGCCACTATCCATTTTTCGCCCAACCGACAGTCTACCACGTAGAGTTCTTCCGGCAAGCCCCGCCGAATAAAGGCGGCGCGGCTTCGACCACCAGCGCACGATCCGAGCGCGCCCCCCTCCACGCCAGGGCGCCGTATGCGCCTGTAGCCCTGGTATGCTGTTTCTGGGGACCGGGATCGTCTGCGCCTCGCCGGAAATCCGCTGCGGCTTCACGTCTGCACGCCGGTCAGGCGCTTGACTTGATAGACTATCAACGAGCCGGTGTCTTCCGACAACTTGAGGAGCCGCCGGACGGGCTACGTCCAGAACGGGCTGGCGCGCGCCGGGGACGGATAGACGGTCAACCCCAGATCATGGGCGATCAAGGTGGCCCGCTTGATGTGATACGGTTCGGTGACCAGCAGGGCGGTGGGCCAGCCGCAGGTCGCCATGATCGCCTGGCTGTTGTGGATGTTCTGGATCGTATCGCGGGAGCGGTCCTCGGCCAGAATCGCGTCGGCGGGGACGCCTGCGGCGACCAACACGCGGGTCAAGACGGCAGCTTCATTGCGCCCCGCCTGGCCGCCGACCCCCGACACGATGATCCAGCGGGCCAGTCCTTGCCGGTAGAGCCGGACCGCCTGGGCGGCGCGGGCCTGGATGCATTCGGCGCGGGCGGTGGGCAGGGGACCAACCCGCTGCCGCGAAAGGCCCCCGCCACTGCCCCGGATCATGCCCGCGCATACGGACCTGTGCGTCCGGCTCGGCGACCCGCTATCGCCAGTGTAGCAAGCGCAGATGAAGAGACGATGAATCCGCCCTATGCGCGAAGGCGCTGAACTATTATGAAGGTAACTGCCGGATATGGGAGATGGAGTATAATGAGGGATGCACATCCTACGCGTCTCGCGTCATTCCCTGCTGGGGCAGTTGCTGGGGGTCTACCTGCTCTTCGTCGCCATGGTGCTGGGGACGGGGTTGGCCGTTAATGCGAACGTGCAGGCCCGGCTACGCAGCGACGTGCAGGCGTCCGACCTCGCGCTGGCCCAGGCGATAGCGCTGGAAACAAGCGACGCGCTGCGCGATGCCCGCGACTCGCTGGCCGACCTGGGCACGTTGCCTGCCGTGCGCGCCGGGCAACTGCCGGGCATGACCGCCGCTTTCGCCGCCTTCAAAGTGGCCCGCAAGGATGTGGATCGCGTCTACTGGCTCGACGCGGCAGGTGTCATGCGCCTCTCGGTCCCCGGCGATGTGCGCACCCACGATCTCGATCTGGCGCAGGCCCCGGTCTTCCAGCGAGCACGGACGGCCACGGCCCCCATCCTCGAAGCGGGGCTGGTCGATCTGACCACCTTCAATGCCGTCGTGGCCGTCGCCGTGCCGGTGCGGGCTACCGATGGCAGGCTGGCCGGGGTCGTCGTGACCAACCTGCTGCTGGATGACCTGAGCGCGCCCCTGCGTACCGTCGTGGACGAGCAGCAGCGCCAGGGGCATCCGGTCATGATCAGCATGATCGACGCGCAAGGCCAGCTGATCGCCACCCCGGAGCGCGAGCGCCTGCTCCAGCCGGTCCTGAGTGAACTGCCGGGGGCCAGCGATGCCCTGGCCGGCCACCCGGCGACGCGCCTGGCCGCCGGTCCCCACGGGCAAGAGTGGTTGTTCACCGCCGCCCCGGTGCCCAGCAGCGGGTGGGCGGTGGTCGTCCAGCGGCCCGCCCAGGATGCCCTGGCGGCGGTGGATACCTTTATCGCCTGGCTCTCTGCCGCCGCGGTGCTCTTCGGTCTGGGGGGGCTGCTGTTCTGGCTGGTGTTGGTGCGCCGGGTGATCAGGCCGCTCCACTGGCTGGCCGCCGCGCATCAGGCCTGGCCGACCACCGGCACCCCGCCGCCCCGCCCGGTCACTCCCCTGGACACCCGCACCGACGAAGTGGGCGACCTGGCCCGCGCCCTGCGGCGGCTGGAACACAATGTCACCACGCAGTTCGGGGAATTGCATACCCTGCTGGAGACCTCGACGGTGGTGGTCAGCACGCTCGACCCGCGCACCGTCGCCGCTGCCGTGATCCAGGAGGTCCGCCGCTTGGTCGATGTGCAGGCGGCGGTCGTGCTGGTCCCGGATGCGGAGGGGGTGCTGCGCGTGCTGGCGAGCGTGGGGCGCAGCCCGGAGTACGACCGCGCCCTGCGCCTGACCCCCGACGATCCGCTTTCCCCCGCCGTGCGGGCCTTGCGCGAAGGGCACCCCGTGCAACTGGTCGCCGGGCCGGGCCGCGAGTTCCCACCCCTCTCGCTGGCCGACGGCTTCCGCACCGTGCTGGCCATCCCGATCATCAGCCCCCGTGCCGGAGGGGTCGTCTTGCTGGTGCATCGCACCCGGCCCGAGGCCTTCACCGCCAATGAGGTCGATCTGCTGCTGACCTTCGCCAACTATGCCGCCCTGGCCTGGGAACACGCCGTGCTCTACGAGCGCAGCGACGAGCGCCTGCGCGAAATCGCCCAGGAAAACGAACGACTCTATCGGCGCACGATGGAAGAGAAGCAAACGCTGGCCGCGATCATGGGCAGCATGAGCGACGGGCTGGTGCTGACCAGCCTGGATGGGGCGCTCCTGTACGCGAATCCAGGGGCGCAGGCGTTGACCGGCCTGCGGCTGGAGGGGCCAGACCCGGCCAACATTGAGGCGGTCCATGCCACGTTGCGCCTGGCGGCAGTCGATCCGCCCGCCTATGATCGGGCGCGCGCCGACGCCGAAGCCGGGGGGCTGCCCGCCTGGCTGGTCGAAACACGCGGCAACCCCACCGGTCGCACGATCCAGTTGCGCCTCTTTGCGGTCTGCGACGACGGGGGCCATGCCATTGGTCGAGGGCTGCTGCTGCGCGATGTCACCCGCGAGCAGGAGATCGATCGCTTCAAGACCAGCCTGCTGGCCGCCGTGGGGCATGAGATCCGCACCCCGCTGGCGGCGATCAAGGGCCACGCCTCGACGCTGCTCCAGGATGATGTGACCTGGTCAGCAGCGGATCAGCAGCATTTCCTGGGAACGATCAGCACCGAAGCGGATCGCCTGGCCCAACTGGTCAGCAACCTGCTGGATCTCTCGCGGCACGAGGCGGGCCTGCTGCCGCTGGCGCGCAGTCCGGTCCGCCTGGCCGATCTCGTGGCCCAGGCGGCGGCGCGGCTCCATCCGCCGCTGCCCGATCTGGTGGTGGATCTGGCCCCCGATCTGGGGGCGGTGGAGGTCGATGCGCCGCGCATCGAAATCGTGTTGCAGAATTTGCTGGCGAATGCCCGCGCCTACGGCACCAGTACGGTGCGGGTCACCGCCCGGCCCCAGGAGGCCGCGGCCCTCGTCGCGGTGACGGACGACGGCCCCGGCCTGACCGCCGACGAACGGTCGCACATGTTCGACCGATTCTACCGGGCACCGCAGGGGCGGCAGCGGCGCTCAGACGGCACGGGGTTGGGCCTGGCGATTTGCAAGGCGTTTGTCGAGGCGCACGGCGGGGCGATCTGGGCCGAGAGCGGGCCGACTGGCACCACCATCGCGTTTACGCTGCCCTGTGCCGCCGCGTCGCCGGTATCGGAGCCGCGCCTGGCCCCGGCGCGGAAAGGAGCCTGACCGATGCCGGGACCCACTCGCCATATCCTGGTCGCCGAAGACGAGGCCAGCCTACGCGATTTTATCAGCCGGAATCTCCAGGCGCGGGGCTTTGGCGTGCTGGAGGCGGTCAACGGGCTAGAGGCGCTGGCGCTGTGGGAGCAGGAACGGCCCGATCTGCTCATCCTCGACATTATGATGCCGCGCCTGGATGGGCTGGAGGTCTGCCGCCGGGTGCGGGTACAATCCACCGTGCCGATCATCGTGCTGACCGCGCTGGACAGCGAAAGCGACCGGGTGCTGGCGCTCGACCTGGGCGCCGACGATTACCTGACCAAGCCGTTCGGGGTGGAGGAACTGCTCGCCCGCGTCCGCGCCGTCCTGCGCCGCAGTGGGTGGACCAGCCCGGCCCCCACGCCGGGGATCCATCGCTATGGCCCGCTCGAGATCGATGTGGCCGCGCACCTCGTCCGGCGGGACGGCGTGGCGATCCACCTCACCCCGACCGAGTTTGCGCTGCTGGAACAACTGGTCACGCATCCCAACAAGTTGCTGTCGCATCAGCTCTTGCTTCAACGAGTCTGGGGCAGCGAATACCGCGACGAGGCGGAATATTTGCGGGTCTACATGGGTCGCTTGCGGCGCAAGCTGGAACGCGATCCGGCCAATCCGCGCTACTTGCAGACCGAACCCGGTGTCGGCTATCGGTTTGTGCCTTAGGGAGTCACTATGGCAACGTTGCCACCTGTACATCGTGTCGTGCTGCTGGCAAGTCTCTTGCTGCTGCTCACGGCTTGCGACGGGGCCGCCGTGCCGCTGGGCCAGGCTGCCGAGGCAGGCGGCCCGCCGCTCGTCTTCGGGGCTACCATCTCCATCACCGGGCCGACGGCGAAAGAGGGCGAATACACCCGCGACGGCTACTTGCTGGCCGTGGCCGAGATTAACAAGGCCGGAGGGATCCGCGTGGGCGACAAGCACTACCGCGTAGCGCTGCAATACTACGACGACCAATCGGACCCGGCGCGCGTCCCCGCTCTCTACCAGAAGTTGCTAGACGAAGACCACGTCAATTTCCTGCTCGGCCCTTACACGTCGGCCCTGACCGCCGCCGCCGCCCCGGTGGCTGAAGCCGGGCGGGTGCCGATGGTGGACGCGCACGGCTCCGCCGAAAGCATCTTCGCCCAGGGCTACCGCTACACCTTCGGCATCCTCAGCCCGGCCCGCAATTACCTGCGCGGGGTGATCGCCGTGGTACGGAGCAAAGACCCCTCGGTGCAGAGCGTGGCGCTGCTGGGGTCCGATGAACCGTTCGCCCACGAAGTGCTGGCCGGGGCGGCAGAATATGCCCATGATGTGGGGCTGAATGTGGTCTACAGCGCCTTCTACCCGGTCAACCCGGAAGATCTCTCCGCTGTGTTGCAGGCAGCGGGGGCACACCACCCCGATATCCTGCTGGGGGCCGGGCACCTTCAGGATTCGCTGCTCATCACCCGGCAGGTCCACGAACTGGGGTTGGCCCCCAAGGCGCTGGGCTTCACCGCCGGACCCTCGGCCCCTGAATTCCGGGCCAATTTGGGCGCGGGGGCCGACTATATCTTCGGGGCCACCCAGTGGACCGACGCGCTCCAGTATCGTGGCGACGATCCGTGGAGCACCCCCCGCGCCTATGCCGCCGCGTTCAAGGCCCAGCACCCCGACTATAGCGCGGTGCCCTACCAGACGGCGGAATCGTCAGCGGCGCTGATCGTCTTTCAGCGGGCCATCGAAACGGCCAACAGCCTGGACCCCGACCGGGTCCGCGCCGCCCTGGCCGGGCTGGATATGATGACCTTCTATGGCCGGATCAAGTTCGACAGCCGGGGGGTCAACATTTACAAACCGATGGCCGTCGAGCAACTTCAGCCCGACGGGGCCAAGTACACCGTCTTTCCGAGCGACGCCGCCGAGAAAGCCGCGCTCTACCCCATGCCCCCGCCCGCCCTCGCCGTGCCCACCCCCTAACCCGGCCCACGCAAAAGGTCCAGGCCCCCGGTAGGGTAGGGGACCTGGACCTTTCAACTGTCGGGCCGTGGTTACTTGGCGTTATTGGCGAATTCGTTGGTGAACGTCTTGCTCAGGTCGATGGTCGCCGCTTTCACGTCCTTGTTGATCGCTTGCTCGAACTTCAGCACGAACGGCGGGCCGCTCTCCGGCATCTTGCCGTCGGGGCTGTACATGGCGAACTGGTTGGTCAGCGCCGTGGTGTAGAGATCCTTGTTGCCCGCGTAATAGTCGGCGGGCATCTTGGCCGCCACTTCCGCCGGGGTGTGAGTGTGGATCCACTGGAGCGTCTTCACATAGGCGTTGACCAACCGCTGCACGACATCCTTGTGGCTATCCACATAGTCGGTCTTCATGAACAGGCAGATGAAGGGATAGTCGGCCCCCAGCGCGGCGCGGGTGGCATCCGGCGTCCGCAGGTCGATCAGCACCTTCGCGTCGCCGCTGGCGATCAGCCGCGAAATGGTCGGCTCGGTGGTCATCCCGGCGTCAATCGTGCCCTGCTTCATCCCGGCGATGAACGTATCGCCCGCGCCCACCGGTATGAACTGCACCTGATCGGCGGCGATACCCTGCTGGCTGAGCATATACTGGGTCAGCGTTTGCGTGCCCGATCCCAGCTCGGTCACGCCCAGGTTCTTGCCCTTGAGGTCGGTGATCGACTTGATCGTGTCCACCTTTTTGCTGGAGACCATCTCGGCCTCGCCCGGCGAGATCAAGAGTTGGACGACCTCGGTCAGCCCCTTGCCCTTGGCCTGGATCTCGATGGTGTGGTTGTACGACCCGGACCCGGCATCCACCCCGCCGGAGAGTACTTCTTCCTCCGCCGACTGGCCGGACGCTTCGTCAATCAGTTGCACATCCAGGTTTTGCTCGGCGAAATAGCCGAGTTGCTGGGTCAACATGTTCGGCAGGTAGATCTGCTTGCTCATCCCGCCGACCAGGATCTTGAGCGATACCTTCGGGGCCGTCGAGGCCGGGGCCGTCGTCGCGGCGGCGGGGGCCGCCGCCGGGGCCGTCGTCGCGGTGGCATCGGCCCCGCACCCACTGAGGATCAAGACGAGAATGGTGCCGACCACCAGGCCGGGCCGTTTATTTAGATGGCGCATACGCATGTTTTGTAACGCTCCTCTCTTAGATCGACACATCGGTAATGGTGTTGGGCCGCCAGCGAACCAGGCGATTTTCTAGCGCGGTGACCAGCGCCTCGGCGGTCAGGGATACCACCGCCAGGATCACCATCGCCGCGAAAACCCCATCGGCGTTAAAGGTGTTCTTGGCGGTCGAGATCAGCAGGCCCAACCCCTTGATCGCCCCTAAATATTCCCCCACCACCGCCCCGACCAGCGCAAAGCTGAAACTGGTGTGCAGGCTGGCGATGATCCAGGAGAGGGCTGAGGGGAGGATGACCTGCGTGGTGAGTTGCCGCGGCCTGGCCCCCAGGATCCGCGCATTGGCGATCAGGTTGCGGTCCACCTCGCGGACCCCCTGAAACGCATTGAAGAAGACGATGAAGAAGACGAGCACGACGGCCAGCGCGACCTTGGAGGCCAGGCCGAGGCCCAGCCAGATGGCGAAAATCGAGCCGAGCACGATACGGGGGATCGAGTTCGCCGCCTTGATATACGGCCCCAGGATGTCGGACAGGAGCCGGCTGCGCCCCAAAACGACCCCACAGATGATACCCAGCGTGACGCCGATCACAAAGCCGATGATCGTCTCTTCCAGGGTGACCGCGATTTGCTCCCAGAGCGGCCCCTGCGCCGTGCCTTCGGTGATCCAGACCCAGATCTGCTCCAGGATCGTGGTCGGCTGGCCGAAGAAAAAGGGATCAATCCAGCCGATCCGCGCTGCCACCTCCCAGCCTCCGACGATGACGATCAACAGGGCGATCCGCAGGCTGGTGATCATGAGGCGGTAGCGTTGCACGCTGTTGCGCGCGATCCAGACCGGCTCTTCCGCCGGGAGGGGGGCGGCCTCAGGCGCTGGTGCGTTTTTTATCGCGTTCATAGCTAACCATTACCTCGTCGCGCAGCGCATCCCAGATCTCCTGATAGAGCTGGACGAAGCGCGGGTTGAAGCGAATCTCGGCGACATTTCGCGGGCGGGGCAGGTCGATGGGGTAGATGCCCTTGACCGTGGCCGGTCCCGCCGTCAGCACGCAGACATGATCCGCCAGGGCGATCGCCTCCTCCAGGTCATGGGTGACAAAGACAACCGACGCCGACGTGCTGGCCCACAGCCCCAGCAACTCGTCTTCCATCAGCACCCGCGTCTGTACATCCAGGGCGCTGAACGGCTCATCCATCAACAGGATCTGCGGGTTGTTGATCAGCGTCTGGGCCAGGGCGACCCGCTTGCGCATCCCGCCGGAAACCTGGTGGGGATAGTGATGCTCGAAGCCGCTCAGCCCCACGCGGCGGATCCAGTCGTGGGCCTGTTCAAAGGCCAGGGTTTTCGGCACCCCACGAAACAGGGGACCGGCGACGACATTGTTCACCACATCCTTCCAGGGAAAGACGGCGTCCGTCTGGAACATATAGCCGATACGCGGGTCGATCCCGTGCACCGGTTGGTCTCCGATGACGACCTCTCCGGCGCTGGCGGCTTCCAGCCCGGCAATGAGGGTCAACGTGGTGGATTTGCCGCAGCCGGTGGGGCCGACCACGGCACAGAACTCGCCCGGCTGGACCGTGAGCGATAGGTTTCGCAACGCCGTGTAGGCCTCGCCGGTGGGCGTGCGAAAACGCTTGTATACCCCCCGTAGCTCGATCGCCGGGGTTGTAAGGGTCGCGGACATTCGCAGCCTCCGCCTGAAGAGTCGCGCTGAGAAACAGGGTCATGACCTGGTTTGATCGTAACCGAGGGGGTGTAAACAGCGCGTAAACAGGAAGCGGGGTCGCGTAAACATTCTATAAATATTATGGAAGATGCCTTAGGCGATACGGGGGCAGACGGTGGCGGCGGCAAGCGCTAACGTAACGCTTGCGCAATCACAGCCCGAATCATCCTTGGGGCCCGATTTCTCAGCACCTGCCGATAGATCCGTTGAGTACCGATGCACGGGAGGGAGGCTCTGCCAAATAGATGCGCGTCTTCGCCAACCTATTCAACGGGCTGAACCGCAGCTGCATGTGCCCCCGCCGGTGTCTACGGCGGCCCGGTGGCCTGTCGCAACCCCCACAACTGCTTCCAGTCGGCGTAACACCCGCGCCGCACTGGTCGGATTTATCAGTGGGTGCTGATAAATCCGAGTCAAATGATGAATCGCCCTGTGATTGCGCAAGCGTTACGCTAAGCTGCTACCTGGCATAAGGGACTCGCGCTTAATAAATGATCCCAATTGGCGGGATCAGCTCTTCACAGATCGGGATCATTTATTAAGCGCGAGTCCCTAAGTGCCGGGCAGATCCAAAGCGCGGCCCAATGCCCCCTGATTCACCCTATGATCTGATCGGACGGCGCAGGAGGGTCACCCAGTAGGGGAGGAGTTTCTGGTGCACGAACTCATGGATCACATAATTATACAATATGTTACCCATGAATTGGCTAATAGTAGGTTGTTCTACATTAGTTCAGGAGCGATTGGCTAAATAGGGCGATGCGCGGACCTGATCATGTCGTGTGCTGGCTGCGGTCTAGCGATCACTCGCTGTTGCGGGCTACAGGCTCGCCACGCGGACCTGCCGCCCGGCCTTGGATGGGTCGCCTGCCACGTCATCGACCCGTCCCCGTTGGGCCTGCCTCATTACCCACTTGTGGGGGCGATTTCCTGAGCCGCTACTACCGCTGCGCCCCACGGCGGTGCAGACCCCTTCGGGCCGGGCGGCGTGCTCCCGCAGCGGCCCGCTCCTCGCCGAGCGGGCCGCGTGGTGTGCTGGGCGCTAGCGCCGCGCGGGGGTGGCGCAGTTGGGGAAGAAGGCTTGGGCCGCGATCTTGGACATCTGGCCGCGCGTGGCGTTGTTGTTCGGGCGGAAGTAGGGGCGATTGGTCGGGGCCACGCATGGCTCGCTTGCCCCGCCGCACGGATAGCCGCCGACGATGCCCCGGCCCGCGACCCGCTCCACGTAGAGATAGAAGGGGCTGCCTGCGGGCACGTCTTCAAACGTCTGGCCCGTGGGCGTCTCGGTCCAATGGGCCGCGAGGCTGACGATCTTGGACAACTGCCCCCGGGTGACATTGTTATTGGGGCGGAAGTAGGGGCGATTGGTGGGCGCGACACACGGCTCGAACGGGCCGCCGCAGGGATAGCCGCCGATGACCCCCCGGACCGCCAGCCGCTCGATCCACAGCCAAAAGGTGCTCGATGGCGGTACATCGGCGAAGGTTTGCTGCGCTGACGGCACCGGCTCGTTGAGGTTCGCCGCACTGGCGACGATCTTGGCGGTCTGGCCGCGGGTCACGTTGTTATTGGGGCGGAAGTAGGGACCGGGACAGGGTTCGCCGGGGCCGCCGCAGGGGTAGCCCCCGACGATCCCCCGGCAGGCCAGGCAGCGGATGTAATTATAGAACGTGCTACCGGAGGGTACATCGGTGAACGCCACCGGGCACGGCGTCGCGGTTGGCCCCCCCGCCAGTGGGGTCGGGGTCGGCGAACTGGTGGGGGTCGGGGTCACCAGCACGGTCGGCGTAGTCGTCGGTGTGGGGGACGGCGTCGGCAGGCACGGATCCGTGTAATGCTCGACCAGAGTCTGGTGGAAGTTGTAGTAGCCGACGACCCACACGGCGGTGGCGCTCACTGCCGCGACCCCGTAGAGGGTGCTGTTGTTCGGGCTGGGACTGGGCACGACGCTCCAACTGGTACCGTCCCAATGTTCGATCAGCGTCTCGTTGGTTGAGCTATTGGCGATATGGCCGACGGCCCAAACATCATTGGTGCCCCGCACCGTCACCGCGTCCAAGTAATTATCAATGGTGCCTGGGTCGAGGCTGGGCACGGTGTTCCAACTTGTGCCATCCCAGTGTTCGATCAGCGTCTGGTCGGCTACTCCGCTGCTGTAGCTATGGCCGACGGCCCATACGTCGTCCCCGGCCACTGCCGCCAGCCCGCGCAGGTAATTCACCTGGGTACCCGGGCTGGGGCTGGACACGATGCTCCAATTCGTGCCATCCCAATGTTCGGTCAGGGTCAGGGTCGAGGTGCTGGTCGTGGTGTCACCGACAATCCAAACATCGTTCGCCGCCAGCCCGGCTACGCCCAAGAGATCGGACCCTCTTATGCCAGGGTTGGGGCTGGGGACGATGGCCCACGTTGTGCCATCCCAGTGTTCGGTCAGCGCGACTATAGTATTGCCCATTTCGTAGTGGCCGACGGCCCACACGTCATCCGCCGCCACCGCCGCCACCGCATCCAGAAAATGGTAGCGGGCCGGACTGGTGTTGGCGCTGGGCACAATACTCCATTGGATTCCGTTCCAGTGCTCGATCAACGTCTGGTAGGTCACGCTGGCAGTATTATAGTAGTCGCCAACGGCCCAGATGTCGTTGGGGGCCACAGCGGCCACGTCCTGGAGAGTGTTTTGGGCGTTACCCTGGTTGGGGCTGGGGACGACGCTCCAGACACTACCGTCCCAGTGCTCGATCAGCGTCCGGTCGGTGCTGCTACGGTATTGGCCCACGGCCCAGATGTCATTAGGGGCCAGCACGGCCAGCGCCCAAAGATAGTTGTCCGCTGCGGGTTGGTTGGGGCTAGGCTCGATGCGCCAGGCCGGGCCACACGGCAGCGGCGTGGAGGACGGAGTGGCCGTCGGCGTGGTGCTCGGTAGGCTGGTCGGCGTGGCGCTCGGCGTGGCGTTGCTGCCGGTCGTGGGGGTGGGACTGGCCGACACCCCACAACGGTTGAGCAGCACGGAGAGGTTGTTGGCCCCATAGTTCGCCGTGACCAGGTCGGGCTTGCTGTCCTGGTTGAAGTCGTCCACAGCCATCCCGATCGGCTGGGTCCCCACGGCGAAGATGGTGGCGGTCCCCACTCCGCCGAGACCGTCGCCCAGCAGCACCGCCGTGTTCGACGCGTTGTAGTTTGCCACGGCCAGATCGCTGAAGCCGTCACCATTGAAGTCGCCCGCCACCACGGCATCGGCCAGGGTGCCCGTGGGGTAGTTGGTGGCCGTCCCGAAGCCCCCGGTGCCGTTGCCCAGCAGCACCGAGACGTTGTTCGACACGTAGTTTGCCACGGCCAGGTCGAGGTTGCCATCCTGGTTGAGGTCGGCCACCGTTAGCCCTATGGGACCGGTGCCAGGAACGAAGCTGCTGACCGCCCCGAAGCCCCCGGTGCCGTTGCCCAGCAGCACCCGCACGCGGTTGGCGTCATAGTCGGCCACAGCCAGGTCGAGGTTGTTGTCGTGGTTGAAGTCGGCCACGGCCAGCGCATAAGGGTGGACGCCGATCACGACGGTGG
>JBBSAN010000021.1:0-20673 GCA_038252265.1 Chloroflexia bacterium | reverse complement strand
CGGTATACACCATCGCGGTAGATGCCGCCGAGAACGTCCTGAGCAAGCTGATCGACCGGGGCAGCCATCAGGCTATTGGCATCGTCCGCAACGCCGACGACTTTGTGGTCCGGTTGGTGCAGGAGTTGAAGGTGCTAGAGGGTGAAACGTGACGCGTGATGCGTGATGCGTGATGCGTGATGCGTGATGCGTGATGCGTGATGCGTGATGCGTGATGCGTGACCAGGGATCAGAATCCTCACAATACGCAATACGCAATACGCATCACGTTTCACGGCTCCACGTTCGTCACTGTCTCGCCGCGCAGGGTGAACTGGTATACGATGGAAGCGGTGGCCGTCCAGAGTGCGGGCGCGTCGGCGTGGGCGGCGAGGAGCAGGCGGGTGTGCTCCAGGGGTTGGCCCGTGAGGGACTGGGCGGCGACCTGGGCCAGGCCGGTCCAGGTGGGCACGGTTTTCCAGGGAAGCGTGCTCTCGCGGTAGAGCGTCCGGCTGGTGCCCGCTGGAAGGGATTGCGGGGTGATGTCGCGCCGCCCGCCGATGTCGAACGTCGCCAGGTAGTCCTGCTTCTGCTTCACCGAGTAGAAATGGTAGAGGATCGTGTCCTCCCCGGCATCCACCGGATCGCCCAGGCGGATTTCCAGCGCGCGCAGGTTGGCATCGCTGGTCTTGGGGGCCAGGAGCCGCAGGGCGGCGCGGTAGTAGCGGTCCACAGCGGCGTTGTTCAGCGAGTAATCAAGCGGGAGCACATCGGCGGTGGAGGCCGGCACGGCGGGGCCGGGGGTTTGCCCGGCGCGCGCCGGTTGCTCACTCACTTTGCCGCTCGCCAGTTGGTAGGCGGTGGCTGCCGTCAGGGCTACCTGCCAATCAGGACCGCCGGGGTGAGCCTCCAGGCTGAAGCGCCAAAGACCATGCGCCGGGTCCGGGGTCAGTTTGGCCTGGGCCAGGGCCGCGCCCAGGAGCGACGGCCAACCGGGATTGCGGACCCAGGGGAGCGGATCAAAGGTGGCAGGCGCAGGGTTCGGGACGCCGAGCTTTTCGACCGTGAAGGCACTGCCGTCCACCGCCTGGGCGCGTAGAAACTGCGGGCCGTTCGGCGTATAGAAGTCGAACTGCACCAGGGCAGGCGAGGCGAACGCCACCAGATCGAGGCGCACATAGCTCAGCTTCGCATCGGGCGCGGTGGCGTTCACCAGTTGGGCCGCCTGGGTGTATAATGTGTCCAGCCGCGCCGGGTCCAGTCCTGCATCGAACGACAGCACTACAGCGGTCGGCGTGGCCGGGGGTGGGACGGCAGTCGCGGTTGCCGGAAGGGCCGTCGCCGTAGGGGCGACCGGAATGGTGGGCGCGGGCAGGGCGGACGTTGGAGAGGCCACCAGAGCCGTTGTAGTGGGCGGCACGGGACTTGCCGTAAGGGCCAGGGCAACCGTGGGCGTGGCAAGGGGCACCGGCGAGGGGGTCGCGGTGCTGTCACAGGCCACCGCACCCAGCAATACACAGAACAGCCCGGCCAGCTCGGCCAGGCGGCGCATTCGCATCAATCGATCCTCCTAAACGGGCACCGTGTCCGACACCGTGCTCCCGCATTATACCGAGACGCCGGGTATCGCGTCAACTTTCGAGGCAACCAACCTGTGGGGTCAACAACAGACACAGCGCGCCCACGCCCGTCACTCCGCGCCTTCTACCTGCCGCTAGGCATCGCCTTCTTCGCCTTTATCTTCATCGGCACCAACGATGGGATCGGCGGCGTGTTGTTGCCCAGCTTCCAGCACCATTACCTGCTGGATAAAAGCGGGGTCAGCACGCTCTTTTTCAGCGGCACCTGCGGCTATCTCCTGTCGGCGTTCCTGAGCGGGCCGCTGCGCGAACGGCTGGGGCAGCGGCTGTTCCTGACCATCGGCTGCCTGTGCTTGTTGGGCGGGATGGCGGTGATGACGACCGCGCCGCCGTGGCTGGTCGTGCTGGGCACCCTGGGGGTGATCGGCTTCGGTGTCGGCAGCGTGGACGCCGGGTTGAACAGCTATGTGGCGATGCTGCCCAACAACAGCACCGCGCTGAACTATCTCCACGCCTTCTACGGCGCGGGGGCGCTGCTGGGGCCGCTGCTGGCGTCGAACATTCTGGCGGCGGGCGGGGAGTGGAACCGGGTCTATCTGGTGATGGCCGGCGGGGCCGTACTGGTCGTCCTGGGGGTGGCGGGAGCCTTCACCCAGCCCCCTGCCCCGGTCGCCCCGCCCGCCAGCGATGCGCCGCAGCGGAACGTCCTGACCGCCGCGCTGGCCCTGCCGGTCGTCTGGCTGGGCGCGATCTTCCTCGCCTCCTATGTTGGCCTGGAGGTGACGATGGGGAGCTGGGCCTACAGCTTCCTGACCGAAACGCGGACGATCTCTGTGCTGCTGGCCGGGCAAATGGTCAGCGGGTTCTGGTTGGGGCTGACCGTCGGGCGGCTGGTGCTTGGCCCCGCCGCGCAACGCTTCGGCAACCTGCGCGTCATACAACTGTGCCTGGTGGGCATGGGGGCCGGGGTGGTGCTGCTCTGGCTGGGGCCGGGAGAACTCAGCGCGGCGGGCGGGCTGGCGTTGGCCGGGTTCAGCCTCGGCCCGATCTTCCCGACCGTGATCGCGGTGATGTCTACCGCCGTGCCGTCGCGGCTGCTGCCCAGCAGTATCGGCTTCATGGCGAGCCTGGGCGCAGGCGGGGCGGCCTTCTTCCCCTGGATCGTCGGGAATCTGGCGGGCGGCCTCGGCCTCTGGGTGCTCATGCCGTTCACGATCACCCTCACTGTCGCCGTGTTCTTCATCTGGCTACTGTTCCAGGCCCGCCTGCCGCAGGCGAGTCGTTAGTTGTCAGTTGTCAGTTGTCAGTTCTTTTCATTATGAGCCGAGCATAGACCACCATTGGGCAGCCTATCTACCACTAACCACCAACCACTAACCACCAACCACTAACCACCCGCCACCAACCACTAACCACCGACCACTAACCACTGATCACCGACCACTGATCACCGACCACTCGTAAGGAGTAGCACAAGGGTATGAATTTGCAGAAGATGCTGGCGACACTGCCTCCGACATGGGGCGAAATACGCCAGCCCCCGCCGTTCGGCACGGATGTGACCAGGGTGGCCGAGGACTCGCGACATGTGCGGCCTGGCACGGTGTTCGTCGCCCGCAGCGGGCGCGACAGCGACGGGCACGCCTATATCCCGCAGGCCCTGGCGGCAGGGGCGGTGATGATCATCAGCGAACGCGCCGATATCGAGGTGCCCAAAGGGGTCGCCTATGCCGTGGTCAAGGACGGGAAGCTCGCCTTCGCCCTCCTCTCGGCGGCCTATTACGATTATCCCAGCCGCAAGATGGCGGTGGTGGGCGTGACCGGCACCGACGGCAAGACGACCACGGCGACGTTCTTGCACAGCATCTTGCAGCACGCCAAGATCCGCGCCGGGCTGATCACCACGATCAGCGCCCGCATCGGGGATACCGAGTTCGATACCGGCTTCCACACGACCACGCCCGGCGCGTTCGACCTCCAGGGCTATCTGGCGCAAATGGCCGACGCGGGCTGCAAGGCGGCGGTGGTCGAAACCACCTCGCACGCGCTGGACCAGGGGCGGGTCTTCTATGTGCATTATGACGTGGCGGTGGTAACGAACGTGACCCATGAGCATCTCGATTGGCACGGCTCGTGGGAGGGCTACATGGCGGCCAAAGCGCGGCTGTTCCAACTGCTGAACGTCTCGCTGAAGAAGCCGGGCATCCCCAAGACGGCGGTGCTGAATGCGGACGACCGCTCCTACCCCATCCTGCGCGCTATTCCCGCCGACTACTATATCACCTACTCCCTCGACCCCGACGCGGGCACCGCCCTGACCGCCACCGACATCCAGGTAGACCGCAACAGCACCCGGTTCCTGCTGCACACCCCCCATGCCACCGCCCCGGTACGACTGAAGCTGCTGGGGCGGCACAACATCGCCAACGCGCTGGCGGCGGCAGGCGGGGCGCTGGCGTTGGGCGCAGCGGTAGACGCCGTGGTGGCCGGGTTGGAAGCGGTGGAGCGAGTCAAGGGGCGGATGGAGTTCGTGCCCACCGGGGCGCGCTTCGATGTAGTGGTTGATTTCGCCCACACGCCCAATGCCCTGGAACAAACGCTGGCCCTCGCCCGCGAACTGGTGCCGCGCGGGGGCAAAATCTGGGCCGTGTTCGGCTCGGCGGGGCTGCGCGATGTGCAGAAGCGCGCGCTGATGGGCGAAGTGGCCGGGCGGCTGGCCGACCGCGTGGTCGTCACCGCCGAAGACCCGCGCACCGAAGATGTGGGAGCGATCCTGGCCGAGATCGAAACCGGCTTGCAAAAGCATGGGCGGCGGCGCGATGTGGACTACTGGCTGATCCCCGACCGGGCGGCGGCGATTGCCTACGCCATCCGCCGGGCCGAGCCGGGCGACATGGTCATCACCTGTGGCAAGGCCCACGAGCAATCCATGTGCTACGGCACCGCGGAGACCCCGTGGGACGAGTTCGCCGCCGTGCAGAGCGGGTTGCGCGAACGGATGCGCGCCGGGTGACCGGCGCGCATCGGCACAAACAAGAAGGGGCGAACCGATAATGGTTCGCCCCTTCTGTGTTTCCGTCGCTACCGCATCCTCGGATTAAGGTCGGAACGGCGGGCTAAGGCAGGTTTGCGGCGTGATGCGCAGGCTCCAGCCATTGAGCGAGCCGCTGTCGGGTGCCCCCACATCATCAATTTCCAGGGTCCAGGTGCCCGTCGAAAGCTCCCCGATCAGCGGGGCGAAGCCCTGTGTGTTGGAGGCGCGATAGGTGTTCTGGCCCGGCGGACAGGTGGTGCCGAGGAGGACGGCGCTGCTGTCCGCGAGGTTGAAGCGCGTATTCGCGCTGGTCCACGGGTTGCCCGCGCAGACATTCAGCCACAGTTCGATGCGGGTGCCTTCCGCACTGGTCAGGTAGGCCTGGAGGTCGCCCGGATCGGTGTGGTTAATGTCGATGTTCAGCAGTTCGACCAGGCCGATGACCGTGCCGTTGGTGATGACGATGGTCGAGGTGATCGTGGTCATCGCCGGGATCGCCTTAGGCACGTCCGTGCTCACATAAGTGATGGGGGTACAGACTGCGCCAGGCGTAGCCGTAACCGTGCTGGTGGTCGTCACCGTCGCCGTGCTCGTCTGTGTGCTCGTCGGGGTAATGCTGGGGGTGTTGGTCGGCGTCAGGGTCGGCGTATTCGTCGGCGTATTCGTCGGCGTATTGCTGGGGGTATTCGTCGGCGTGTTGCTGGGGGTATTCGTCGGCGTATTTGTCGGCGTGTTGCTGGGAGTGTTCGTCGCGGTCGGCGTCACCGTCGGCGTATTGCTGGGGGTATTCGTCGGCGTATTCGTCGGCGTCAGGGTCGGCGTGTTCGTCGGCGTGTTGGTTGGGGTGTTCGTCGCGGTTGGCGTCACCGTCGGGGTGTTCGTCGGCGTGTTCGTCGGGGTATCGGTCGGCGTATTCGTCGGCGTATTAGTGGGTGTGTTGGTCGGTGTATTCGTCGGTGTGTTGGTCGGCGTATCCGTCGGCGTGTTCGTCGGGGTGTCGGTCGGCGTATTCGTCGGCGTGTTCGTCGGGGTATCGGTCGGCGTGTTCGTCGCCGTGCTGGTGGCGGTAGCGGTCGCCGTACTCGTCGCGGTAACGGTGGGGCTATTCGTCGCCGTACTCGTCACCGTGCTGGTGCCGGTCGCCGTCGCCGTGACGTTCGGAGTTGCGGTCACGGTGGCACTCGGCGGAGCCGTCGCGGTGGCGGTCCCCGTCGGCGTGCCCGTCACCGGCGGTGCGGTCGCGGTCACGGTCGGCGTCGGGGAGCCGCACGGCAACACCGAGAAGCCGCCGTACTCTTTATATTGCCCGTTGAGTGGCGACGTGACATGGACGAAGATAGGCGAGAACGCGGGCGTATTCGGGTCAATATGGAAGCGGATCTGGTTATCGGTCCACGAAGTGATCGTGGCCGTGTAGACCCCGCCCAGGACCACCGTGCCGGTGATGACGCCGAAGCGCTGGCCCGACATGAGGATCTCGGTGGTCGTATTACCCTGGCAGACCGACGACGGGAGGTAGCCGCTCACGTAAGGCCGCACACGGGGGTAAACCTGGAAGCCCGTGGTGCTGGTCTGCGCGTTGTCGTTGCGGATAACGGTCAGCAGCGAGCCGGGCGGCGTGTTGGTATTGATGTGGAACTGGATCTGGGTGGGGGTCCACAGGTCGATCAGCGCGGCGACTCCGTTGACGACGACGCTGCCCGGCGAGCCGAAGTTCGCGCCGGTGATGGTGACCTCGGTGACCACATCATGCTCTTCGACCGCCACCGGGGTGATGCTGAGGATGATCGGGCCGGGGACCAGCGTCGGCGTGATCGTCGCCGTCCCGGTCGCGGTCACGGCCAGCGTGGGCGTGGTTGTCGGGACCGGCGTGCCGGTCGGCGGAGCCGGGGTGGCGCTGACATTCGGCGTGTTGGTAGCCGTGCTGACCGGCGTGTCCGTCGGCGTGCTGCTGGGACCGGGCGTATTGCTGGCGACCGGCGTGTTGCTGGCGACCGGCGTGTTGCTGGCGACCGGCGTATTGCTCGGCAGCGGCGTGTTCGTCGCGACCGAGGTCGGCGTGTTGGTCGGCGTCCAGGTCGGCGTGTTCGTCGGGGCGGTCGTCGGCGTGTTCGTCACCGCCGGAGGGGTCGGCGTCACCGTGGGCAGGGTCGAGAGACGCGCCAGGTCAATGATCTTGGCGGCCTGACCGCGGGTCACGTTGTTGTTCGGGCGGAAGTACGGTTTGTTGCCGGGGCCGACACAGGGTTCGCCCGGCCCACCGCAAGCGTAGCCGCTGATGATATTCGCTTGCTTGGCGGTTTCAACGTACTGGAAGAAGGTGCTGCCGACCGCCACATCCTGGAAGGACGCGCTGGCCGGGTTCGCCAGGCCCCAGTTCTTCGCCACCGCGACGATCTTGGTCAACTGGCCGCGTGTGACCTGATTGTTCGGGCGGAAGTAGGGCCGGTTGGCCGGCGCGACGCACGGTTCGCCCGCGCCGCCGCAGGCATAGCCGGCGATTGCCCCGCGCCCGACCAGCCGCTCGATATAGACCCAGAAGGTGCTGCTGGTTGCCACATCCTGGAAGGTCTGCTGAGCGGGGGGAATGGTATCGTTGATCGCAAAGGCGAGGGTGACGACCTTCGCCACCTGGCCGCGGGTGATGTTGGCGTTGGGCCGGAAGTAGGACCGATTGGGCGGATCGCAGGGTTCGAACGGGCCACCGCAGGGATAGCCGCTGATCGAGCCGATGACCGCCAGGTCCTCGATGTATTGCCAGAAGGTGCTGCCGGTACACACATCCTGGAAGCGCGCACCGGGGCAGAAGATCGGGGTCGCCGTCGGGGGGACGACCGGCGTAGCGGTGGGGGTGGCCGCAGCGGGCCGCCAGATATAGTAGCGGTCTTTAATATTGCCCGGTGCCACCCAGGAGTAGCTGATGTGGACCGTGGAGGCGCTGACACTGATCGATGGGTCTTTGCCCGAGCTATCGGGGCCGACCAGGCAGGCCAGGGTGTAGGAGGTGAACCCCCCCGTGCCCCCATGCCCATACCACGGGCGAGCGTAGGAGGCACCGGTCACATCGGACCAGACCACATGGGCGATGCCGCCCGCGTCAACGGCGATGCGCGGCTGATAAGAGTCGTCGGTGTTGACGATGACCGACTGCGGGGTGGTCCAGCCCCCGGTGCGGGTCCAGGCGCTGTAGTAAATGTCGCTCAAACTGGTGGGGTCGGTGGTCTGGCCCCGCGCATAGGCCACGCGCATACCGCCGCTGCTGTCACCCGCCAGGGACGGGCCGCGAGCATAGTAGCGCGACCCCCCCCGCCAGGAGACGTTCACCGGGCTTTCCCAGGCTCCGGCAGCCGTGCGGCTGCGGACAATGAGGTCCAGCGACCCACTACCGGCGGCGGCGCTATCATCGGTCCAGCCGACAAACGCTTCCCCGTTGCTGGTCGCACCCACGGTGACATTAGAGACAATTGTACGATTGGCCGACGGCAGCGGGGTGGAACGGGCGGACCAGGTGGTGCCGCTGTCGGTGCTGACGCTATACCAGAGGGTCGAGACAGCCGACGTGTCGCGGCGGCCCCAGATGAGGTGGACCCGCCCGGTGCCGTCGGCAGCGATACCCGCCAGGTTGGTGAAGGTCGATTCGTGGGTCTGGGTGAGTTCGCCCGGCGCGCGGGTAAACGCCCCGTTTTCCCAGCGGGCATACCAGACCGCCGTGGTGCCGTCGCTGTCATAATAATGGATCCAGGCCAGATGCACCCGCCCGGCAGCGTCGGAGGCGCTATAATAGACATTGTTGACCACGCGGTTATCGAGGATCTGGGCAGCGTGGCCCGCGAACGAGCCACCTTTGGTATCGTTGTAGTTGCCCACCACCCCGACCAGGTTATTGTTCGAGGAGATGGCCTCGGTCCACCCGGCAAAAACGGCCCCATTGGACCGTCCGCTCACGTCGCCCTCCCCCGAACTACCAAATTGGCCGCCGGGGTCGGTTACCATATTTTGCGGGGCGCGCCAGCCTTCGCTGGCGGCAGGAGTCGGCAGGCCGGTGCAGTCGAGGGGCTGGTAGGGTACCGGGAGCACGGCGACCCCCGGCGTGCCGACAGCGGGGAGGGGACCGGTCGGCTCCTGCACGCGAATATTGTCGAAGGCGGTCACCCGCTGCGCGGTGGTATAGACCCCCACCCGCCCGGTGCCTGCGGCCATCTGCGCCCGCAACACCGCCTGCCCGTTCACCAGAATGACCACATCGGGACCGGAGACGCGCACGCTGGCGAGGAACCACTCATTGCGCACCCAACCCGCCCAGGTGCTGCTCTGGGCGATCGTCGTTATCTTGGTGCCTTCGACCTGCTCGATGCGGATCGTGGGCAAGAGCGCGGCAGACCGGGCGTCACCAAAGACCACACGGTTATAGCGCGTGCTATCGGCGTGCCAGACCAGGCCCAGCGGCTCGATCCCTTCGGGCAGCAAAGCGGCGTCAAGCTGGAAGGCGTTGCCGCCGTCGGGGCCGAGCAACACCGCTGCTTTGTCGTTCCGCGAATAGTCATAGTCGCCCAACTGCTGCAAACGACCGTTTTCCACCCGCCATTGCGCCAGGTCGTCGCCCGGATAGTTGGGGATGGCCGTCCAACTGGTCAGGTCGGGTGAGGAGAAATCGGCGCTGAACCGCACCGGTCCCTCGGCGGCGGGGAGGGCAGGCGCGTCGCCTGTCGTGGTCCCTGGGGTGGTTTGGAGGGCGGGCACCCCTGCCGCGGGGGGCAGGGGGGGCGTGCACGCACCGGTTAGGAACGCCGTCAACAGCAGCACACCAGAGGTGATCAGCAGGACGAATCTCATAGGTTCCCTCTCCTCTAAGCCTACCATCATAGCAAGCCTGCGATTAGATCCATGTATAGCATTAACGGCATTATACAACCAGTTGGTTCGTTATGTCAATGCAAAAGCCGGTATTATTTGCGATGTGACATACGCAGAATACCTGTTTACCCCCTGGGGTATAAAAACCCGCGGGTCGGTGCGATGAGGCACGGACCCGCGGGGGTGGAGGGCGCGGCGGGCGCGCCCCTGGTTAACGAGTCGAGAAAACGATCGGCGTGCGGGTCGCGGTAGCGCGCGGCACGTCGGTAGCGACCGGAACCGTGGCCGTAGGCGTGCCGGTCATCGTCGCCGTCGGGGGCGTGCCGGTCACCGTCACGGTCGCCGTGTTGGTGGCGACCGGCGTCGCGGTGTCAACCGGCGTCGCCGAGGCGGCAGGCGTGCTCGATGCCGTGACCACCGGCGTCGCCGTGGCAGGCGGCGGAACCGTCACCCGGGCGATGTCAATGATCTTAGCCGCCTGTCCACGGGTGACCGGGTTGTTCGGGCGGAAGTAGGGGCGGTTGGTCGGGGCCACGCACGGCTCCCCTGCGCCACCGCACGGATAGCCGCCGATGATGCCGTAGCTAGCGATCCGCTCGACATAGACGTGGAAGGTGCTGCCCACCGGAACATCCTCAAAGGTCTGGGCGGTCGTCGTGGGCGTCGGGTAGGCCCGCCCGATCGTGACGACCTTGGCAAGCTGCCCCCGGGTAACCTGATTGTTCGGGCGGAAGTAGGGCTTGTTGCCCGGGGCCACGCACGGCTCGAACGGCCCGCCGCAGGCGTAACCGCTGATCAGCCCGTTGGCATAGCCGATTTCGACCACCTGATAAAAGGTACTGCTGGTCGGCACATCCTCGAAGGTGTTCGTGCCGGGGATCTGCCCGCTCAGGGTATAGGCGGTGACGACGACTTTCATCGCCTGGGCGCGGGTGATCGAGTTGTAGGGGCGGAAGTAGGGCGCGTTCGTCGGCGGGTAGCACGGCTCAAACGGCCCCCCACAGGCGTACCCCGAAATCGCGCTCAAGTTGGTCAGGTTGATCGTATACTGGTAGAAGTAGTCCGACGGGCACACGTCCGAGTAGCGTTCGCCCAGGCAGCGCGCCGTCGGCGTCGGGATCGGGGTGTCGGTCGGGATTGGCGTCGGCGTGTTGGTCGGCACGACCCCCACGGCGGCGGTGCTCCACAGGTAGGCCCGGTCTTTGTTGCCCCCGACCACGATCGAGTAGGTGATATGGACGGCGGGGCCGCCGATATCAATCCCCGGATCTTTCGAGTAGTAGTTGGTGGTCCAGGGGGTCAGCGCGTAGGACGAGATGAACCCGGTGGCGGCGCTCCCGCGGACATACCAGATACGAAACGCGTTGTCAGAAGAGTAGCTGGGGTCGTTCCAGGTGATGTGCGCTACCCCACCCGCGTCCACGGCGGCGTGCGGGGCGAGCGAGTCGCCCGGATCGTAGCTGACGACGTAGACGTTGCTGTCCCAGCCGGTGCCGGGGTGCCACTCGCGATAGTAGATATCATCGGGCGGGCGGGAGGTCGGCAGGTTGTATTCGGGACCCAGCCCGTTCGGCGGCGAGTCGTCCCAGACCACGCGCATCCCGCCAAAGGGGTCGGCGGCCAGCGAGGGCGAGTGGGTATAGCCCCCGATCCCCAGGGACACGTCGGTCACCGCCCAGGTGCCGTTCGACTGGTGGATGGCGACATGGGCATCGCCGTTCGGATCGTTGGCCCGGTCAATCCAGGAGACGAAGGCAGTGCCATTGGTCGTTGCGCCCACCCCGATGCTGAGCACACCGCTGGTCCAGGGCAGGCTCGAAGGCGGGGAAAAGTGGACGCCATCGGCAGCGTAGGTGTAGAACAGGCTCTCGTTATCGCGGCCCCAGACCACATGGACCCCGCCCAGGCCATCGACGGCCACGCCAGAGTTCTTCCGCAAGGGGCTGCCAGGCGGCGAAACCGTCACGCCGATCACCACCGGGCCGATATCATAGACGCCGTTGTTCCAGCGGGCATACTCGATCTGGCTCTGGCCGCTGCTCAACTGGTGTGCCCAGGCAATATAGACCCGGTTCTGCGCATCTTTCGCCTGGCCGAGGTTGATCAGCGTCCCGGCAGAGTTCTGCTGGGCCAGGGTGTCCACCCCCACCGGGGCACCATTGAAGGTGTTGTTGTGGTTCACGCTGACGGCGAAGTGGTCGGTGAAGGAAGTCCAGGCCGCCACAATCGCGCCATTGGACAGGGCCGAAACGCCCCCGGCGCCGTCACTGCTGCCCGCGATGGTGTACGACAGGTTGATGCCGCCCACCGGGTTCCAGCTTTCGGCATGCGGCGCGGCGGGGGCGGGGACGATCGGGCGGGCGGCGGGGACCGGCGCGCTGGCCGGGCCGGTGGGCAGATCGCCCGTCGGCTGCTGCACGCGCACGTTATCGAACGCGCTGTAGCCCATCGCCGTGGTGTAGACGCCAACGCGCCCATCTTTGACCGTGAGCGGCGTGGTCAGCACCGGCTGGCCGTTGACCAGGATGGTCACGGTATTATTCTGGACCCGCACGCTCGCCTGGAACCACTGGTTGTAGGTCCAGCCACTCCAGGTGCGGGCGGCGGCTCCGGCCAGGCGCGTCACCTGCGTGCCCGCCACCTGCTCGATAGCCACGGTCAGGTCGGCAGCCTCCATGCCCTTCGCGCTGTAGAAGACCACGCGGGTGTAGCCGCCGTTCGTCGCGTTCCAGACTAGGCCCAGCGGTTCGCCGCCTTCGGGCAGCAGCATGGCGTCAAACTGGAAGGCGCTGCCGGTGGTGGGGCCGAGCAGCACAGCGGGTTCGTCCCGCGGCTGCTGGAGATGATCGCCGTCCTGTTGCAGGCGGCCCGCGATCACGCGCCAGCTGGCCGGCTCGTCGCCGGTGAGCCAGGGCTGGCCCTGCCAGCCGGAGAGATCCGGGGTCGAAAAGTCCCCGCTGAATTGCACCGGGCCGTCTGCGTCAGACAGGGCGGGGGCCGCGACAATGGGCGGCGGGGGGGTGCCGCGAGCAGCGGCAGGGTCGGTCACGATGACATTCGTGGCGGCGTGCTGAGCCGGGGACTGCGGGCTTGCTCCGACTGCTACTGCTGCCGACAACAATGCGGCGACAAGTAGGAGCACGATCGTTGCTTTCTTCGTCATTAGTCTCCGTCCTTCTATCTAGGATCTTCACTACAAGCAAACTGCTTCTTAGAGGGCTGAGCACCTGCCGGGGGCAGGCCAGACAGCCCGATCAATGCAAGGTGGTCGCGCAGGACAACCTGCTACTAGCCAGGGGCACACTGCGTCCGCTCAAAGACCAGCCGCACCATTGCAACTGGGAGCACAGACGAAAGTGCCACCCGGCATCTTCAATTCACTCAGGTGGCGGCCCACCTGGACACTCGCCTTTAGGGAAACCGATGCCTGCAGGACCAACGAGCTGGGGGTTGTAAGGCGAGGAAAAGTTGATATCCCGGCCTCGGCTCATCCGCTGGCTCGCCAGAAGAGAGCGCCCGGTAGCTTCATGCTGTGACTGGTACCCGGCCATCCGCAGAGATGGTCCCCTAGTATAGCGAATCCGCCCGCAGCTTGTCAAACAAACATACCTATCTGCGAGCCACTATGTGCCCTACCACTCCGCTATATTGTAGTCGCCGGGTTTGTAGGATACTAGATAGCTGGACGATTACAAATCAGCAGTGAAGTTTGTGCTTCAGCTTTCTACGGTCACGGACACCCCCTCGCCGCGACTCCACAAGCCCCGCACTATCTTAACGGACGAGTCGCCAGATGGTTGCGCGTATCTCCTACATAGTATAGTTTCGAGCAGGCACTTTGGATGAAGCGCCTGGCCCAACAGAAAAGGCGACCCCGCGGGGGGTCGCCTTTTCGATGGTCACAGGTCGGACCTGCTCTAGCCGATGGAGCCTTCCATCTGGAGCTGGATGAGCCGGTTTAGCTCAACCGCGTATTCCAGCGGGATTTCCTTGGTGATCGGCTCGATGAAGCCGTTGATGATCATGCTGTAGGCATCCGGTTCGGTCAGGCCGCGGCTCATCGCATAGAAGAGCTGCTCTTCGCCCACCTTGCTCACCGTCGCCTCATGGCTGATCTGCACCCGGTCCTCGTGGATCTGGATGCTGGGGTAGGTGTCGGTGCGGGCCTCTTCGTCCAGCAACAGCGCATCACAGCGGACGTTGCTCTTGGACCCTTCGGCCCCCGCCTGCACTTCGAGCAGCCCGCGATAGCTGGCCCGCCCGGTGCCCTTCGAGATCGACTTGGAGACGATGGTGGACGTGGTATGCGGGGCCATATGGACGATCTTCGCCCCGGCGTCCTGGTGCTGGCCGTTCCCGGCGAAGGCTATCGACAGCACATCGCCGCGTGCCCCCGGCTCCATCAGCCAGACCGCCGGGTACTTCATGGTCAGCTTGCTGCCCAGGTTGCCGTCTACCCACTCCATCGTCGCATCGCGGAACGCCTGCGCCCGCTTGGTCACCAGATTGTAGACGTTGGTGGACCAGTTCTGGATGGTGGTGTAGCGGACCCGTCCGCCTTCCTTGACCACGATTTCGACGACCGCGCTATGGAGGCTGTCGCTGCTATAAGTCGGGGCGGTACAGCCTTCCACATAGTGGACCTGGCTGCCCGGCTCGGCAATAATCAGCGTCCGCTCGAACTGGCCCATGTTCTGGGCGTTGATGCGGAAGTAAGCCTGCAAGGGGATGTCCACCCGCACATCACGGGGGATGTAGACGAACGAGCCACCGCTCCACACGGCGCTGTTCAGCGCGGCGAACTTGTTGTCGCCCGCCGGGATGATCGTCGCCCAGTACTCACGCACCAGATCGGGATATTCGCGCAGCGCCGTATCCATGTCGGTGAAGATGACCCCCAGTTTCGCCAGGTCTTCGCGGATGCTGTGGTAGATGACTTCGCTTTCGTACTGCGCGCCCACGCCGGCCAGGTACTTGCGCTCGGCCTCCGGGATGCCCAGGCGGTCGAACGTCTCCTTCATCTCCAGCGGCACGTCTTCCCAGGTGCGGGCGGCTTCGGCGGTTGGCTTGATGTAGTAATAAATATTATCGAAGTCGATGGTGTTCAGGTTGCCACCCCACTGCGGCATCGGCTTGCGCAGGAAGATGTCGAGGGCGCGCAGGCGGAACTTGCGCATCCAGTCCGGCTCACCCTTCATATAAGAGATCTCTTCGACAATCTCGTGGTTCAGTCCCCGGCGCGACTTGAAGACATAATTCTCCGGCATATGAAAGCCATAACGATAGTTCGCATCGCTGCTCTCAATAACGCCACTGCCCAGAGCTGTGCCAAGTACATCAGTCATGTGTTGCTTCTCCTGTTCCTAATCGTGATCACCGAGCCATCGCAAAGACAGCCCGCAGATTAGTAGTTTGACAAAGAAAGAGGCGAACCAGCCAATGCCGGTTGTCCACTGTCTATTATACTCCCGTTCAGGCACAAAGTCAAGTTTCCACAGGTTTAATTGTAGAAATGTAGCAGAGAGGCGGCCCGCTACCGACACCGGGAAATCCCTACCCGACGCCAGCGGCGGTCGGCGCTTTCAGCGTCCCCTGGTGAAGTAGCGGGTGGCTCACTTTGGGCCAAGATTGATCTGAACAAACATATGCAAAACTATTGACAAACATTATGGATTGTGTTATGATATCGGTGAGCGAAGGACAATGGCCCAGCCACACAGTATTAGCACAGCAGTGGCACATTGGACCCACAAATTCCCACCCTTCGACCGGGAGCACGATCATGGTAGGCGCACTCAGCACAGCGGAACCCCTGGTTCAGAACGCTACAACGAATCTTGCGGATCGCCCTTACACCCGGCCTCACACGGTCGAGATGGATAATACGGATCGAGAATTGGTCCAACAGGTCGCGGCGGGGGATCAACAGGCGGTGGAGCTGCTCTACGAGCGCTATGCCACCCCGGCCTTTTCCCTGGCCCTGCGAGTGGTGGGCGACCGCGAGTCGGCAGAAGAGATCGTCCAGGAAGCGTTTCTGCGCGTGTGGAACCATGCCCAGAGCTTTGACCCCCAGCGCGGGCGCTTCGCCAGTTGGCTGCTCAGCATCATCCACAACCTGGCGGTGAACGAACTCCGCCGCCGCCGCAGCCGCCCGCAGACCGCCCCAGGGGCCGACGAAATGCTGGTCAACCTCCACGAGTCCGCTCCCGGCCCGGAGGATATGGCCTGGGCCACAGTGCGCCGCAGCACGATCCGCGAAGCCCTGACCCAGTTGCCCCAGGCCCAGCGCCAGGCCATCGAACTGGCCTTTTTCCGCGGCCTGACCCAGATGGAGATCGCCGAAAAGCTGGGCGATCCGCTCGGCACGGTCAAGACCCGCATCCGGCTGGGGCTACAAAAACTCAATCGCCTGCTGGCCGCGCAAGGACTTTCGGCAGAAGCCTAAAAAAGATAAATCCAACCGCTATCCTTACGGGTAGATTTAAGAGCAAGGGCCACAGGCCCACGCCCCTAACCTAGCTAACCGCAGTCAACGCGCTTGCGTTGATCGAAGGTCGAGGCCTCGTCGTCCCTCCCCGGTGGACTTCGAGGCCTTCTTCATTCCGTAGGGACATCCCCACTGCTATTCCCTTAATCTAGTCTCCCATAGTACAATCCATTTCCAGGGTCGGCGGGTTAACTATGAAATGGCAGGCTGAACAGCAGCGAAGCGGGGTTGACGCTAGAACAAACTCTGATTCGTCTACTGAACAGAACTGAATAAAGCTCCTGTTCATGACTCTAAACCCTCACGGGGTGAGGGGGGCACGGTTCCTGCAAACTGAATCGGCGGGAACCTTACATAGCGGCGGGGGGTATAACTGGGGACCTCCTTAAGCAGGCGCGATTTAGAGGCAGGCAGGAGATCCGTTTATGTTGCACCAGGATCCGTGGAACGATTCCACCGCTATGGCGCCCCTTGTTCCTGGCAGTAACCCTGCCACCGACGATGCGACGATGTTGCCAGTCGTCCCTTTGCAGGAGGGCATCATGCGGCTTGACCCGCCACGCGCCGAACCGACCGATCGCGACTTGATGCGATCGGTGGTCGCTCAGGAAGCTGCGGCCTTACAGATGTTATACGAGCGCTATTTCCGCCGCGCTTTTGCCCTGGCTTATCGTATGTTGAACGACGCCACTGCCGCCGAAGATTGCGTGCAGGACGTGTTCCTGAAGGTGTGGCAAAAGCCGGAACTTTATAACGCCGAGCGCGGAGCATTCTCTAGCTGGCTGCTAACGGTGATTCATCACCGGGCGGCGAATGACTTACGATCCCGGCGGCGGCTCGCCCCGTTGCCCACCCCGTTTTATGAACAGGGGGAGGAAGGCAATGGGGAAGAAACCTTGGCCGATCCTGGCGCACCAATCGAAGATCAGCTTGTCATCAAGGAAGATCGGGAGCGTGTACGGGTGGCCCTGGCCGACCTCAGCCCGGCCCAACGGCAGGTGCTGGAATTGGCCTACTATGGGGGGATGACTCAGAGCGAGATCGCCCTCCACCTGAGCCAACCCCTGGGAACGGTTAAAACCCGGGTCCGTAATGGGTTACAGAAGATGCGTACAGCAATGGAGAGTAGTAGCCCATGAGACTGATGGGCGATGATGGACGATGCAACAAATATACAACGGGAACGATTGATTAATAGGCAGAGGCAGCATGAGTACTATGGATGATGGTCAAGCCGCCGAAGAGAATGAAGAGAATATTGAAAGCCTGCTCGAAGCATATGCCCTGGGGATCCTGGAGCCGGACGAAATGGCCGCGATGGAAGCGCATTTGCAAACGTGCGCCCGTTGTCCAGGCGAACTGGCCGCGCTCCGGCGCACTGTGGCCGCGTTCGCGCTGCTGAACGACACCGACGAGGTGCCGGTACCCCAGGATCACGCCGTGCGGTTCGCGCAAAAGCTGGCCGCCACCCCCCCCCGTCCCGTGGCGGTGGCCGCGCCCGTGGTCGCTCCCCGTCTCCAACCCCGCCCGGTCGTGGCGGCGGAACCGGTCGGGCCACTGGCCGCGCTCCGCGCCTGGTTGGGGGGCGGGTTCCTGCGCTCCGGGTGGGCTGCCGCCGGGGTCATGGCGGTCTTGCTGCTGGTGACCGGGTTCTGGGGGATCAGTCTGCAAAACCAGGTGCAGACGGTCCAGGCCGAGCAAGCCCGATTACAACTGGAACTGACCCAGGCCCGCAGCGATCAGGCCAGCTTGCAGAAACAGGTAACCAACCTGCAAGCCGCCAGCGACACGCTCCAGAAGGAGCGGGCCACCGCCCTGGCCGTCCTGGGCGCCACCCAGGTCGTCGCCCGCCCACTCAGCGGCACCGCTGCCCTACCGGGGGCCACCGGCACGATGTGGATCGACCCGGCGACCAACCGCGCCGTGCTGATCACCCGCAACCTGCCCGCCCTGCCCCCGGACAAGACCTATGAGTTCTGGCTGATCGCGGACGCCCCCCACCGGGCCGGGACCTTCCAGACGACCGCCGATGGCTACGGGCTGCTGATCGTGGATGCGTCACAACCGCTGGGCACCTTCCAACAGGCCGGGATCACCAGCGAAAAGGCGGGTGGGAGCGATACCCCCACCGCCCCGATCTTGCTCGCGGGTTCCCTGTAACCGGGACCAGGCCCTGAACAGAAGACAGCAAGAAGCGGCCTGCGGAGCGAATATCCGCAGGCCGCTTTTGCTATGGGCAGGTTCTAGGGTTGGAGATCGGGGGGGGCGTCGATCGTGACCGGGGCGTTGAAGTTGCTGAAGGTGGCCGCGATGGTGGCCTTGTTGTTACCGCGCAAATCCAGGTCAAGCTGAAGCTGATAGACCCGGTAGTCATCCGCCCCGATCGCCGCATTACAGACCACCCGGCTGCCGCTCAACACGCTGCCGGTCGAAGCCGGGCCTTCTTCGGCCACCATCTGCGCGGTGTTGAGCAGAAAGTTGATCTTGTGCAGGCGCTGGGTGCCGCTGATCACGGTGCTGTCGAGGATCGGGTCGCGGGCAAACTTGACAAAGCGGACCAGGGCGGTCGGATTGGTTGGGGCGAGATCGGGCGAGGCGTCGCTCGCCAGGCGGCGTGCCCAGCGTTGCTGCGAGTCGGAGCGCACGTAGGCGTCCTCACCCAGGACGATCAGGTCCCCGAACTCCGCCGTATGCATCGTGTAGTGGTCGGGGAAGGCGACATCGCCCACCAGATGCAGCGTCACGGTGGGGGCCGTCGTCGGATCGGCGGGCAAGTCCTTGAACGTGACGTTCATATCATAATGCATCGTCTGCACGCCGGCCAGGGCGGTGGTCGCCGCGTCCAGCACCTGCACCGGGTCTACCGGCGTCGGCGTGGGCGGGGCCAGGAAGGACAGCCCCCCAGCGGGCATCAGCACCAGGATGCTCCCCACCAGCCCCACGACCAGGCACAAGCCCACCAGCCCCAGCGCCAGCCCGATCACCGGCGCACGGCTCCCACGCGGGGCAGCGACAAGGGGCGGGGGCGCGAGGGGAAGCGGGGCAGCCCCATCCGCCGGGCCAGGGGCCGCGCCCGGCGGGGCGGCAGGCGCGGCAACGGTGGTGAGCGGCGCGCCACAAATGGAGCACCGGGGTGCTTCGGGGTCGTTAGGTGCCCCACAGCGGGGGCAGGACACGCGCTCTACACTCATGGGATTTTAGATTTTAGATTTTAGATTTTAGATTTTGGATTTTGGATCGGGGATTTTGGATCGGGCACACACCCAGGCAATCCAAAATCTAAAATCTAAAATCTAAAATCAGACGACTGGGCGATGGGAGGCGCGGGCCAGCAATTCCTGCACCTGTTCAGGGGCGTTCAACTCGGCGGGCGTCACCAGGCACCACCCGGCCCCGGCCAGCAGTTCGACCGGCGACAACGGCGTGTAAGGCGGGCCAACAATGGGCGACGACAGGACCAGCAGCGGCACCTTCGACCGTTCGTTCCAATGGAGGTCGCCCGCCTTGTCCAGCCAGTAGCGGCTGCACCGGGCCAGCGTGGTCCACTGGATCAGTTCGGCCCCGGCCATCGGCTCCTGGGGCACGTCCATCAGCAACAGCGAGAAGCGATCATCGATCACCAGCGGCCAGGTAAAACCGGGCAAATAGCGGCGCAACAGGGGCGAAACCATCCCGCCGGGCACATCGCGGTCATAGGGGACGCCGAGCGTGTCGAGGTGGCCGATCAGGCTGGCAAGGATTTCATCCACCGTCGGCCCTGCGCCCCAACGGGCCAGCACGTCTGCCCGCTGCTGGAGGGGATTCTCCTCGTCGTCCAGGTCCACATAGGCCTGCAAGAAGTTCTTGCCCAGCACATATTCGCGCTGGTCGGTTTCGGTGCGCTCGTGCTCCCACAGATCCCACAGCCGGGCGGTGGAGCCATGTTCGAGCAGGTCGCCCACGATCTGGCGGGCCAGCGCGGTGAGCGCCGCTGCATCCACCGACGGATCGACAAAATAGGTGGCATCGTAGGAGCGGGCCAGCACATTCTGCCAGCTTAATTGGGTATTCGAGTCGCCGCGCAGCACGACCAACCCGGCCACCGTATCGAAGCCATAGGTCCGCTTCACTTCGGGCAGTTGCAGCAGCCATTCGATAAACGGCTGGGGATCATCGCGGGCCTCGACCAGGCGCAAGGCGAAGCGCGCCCCTTCGGTCGCGGCCAGGAAGTCGAGCGTGAACGTGTGCGCGGAGGTATTCAGTTCGCGGCCCACATAGGCGGGCCGGTGATCGTGCTGGGTCAGCGCATCCAGCGACGGCGGGTCTTCCTGAAAGGCCGAGTTCTCGGCAGCAGCCCAGGCATCCAGCTCCTTGCTCAAGGCCGTGCTCAAGGCCATCAGTTCGGGCGACGGCTCCGCTGGCCCCAATCGCCGGGGGCCGGGCACGACAACACCGGTACTCGATCTGGCGGTATCCATAAAGGTAACCACCCCTTTGGTAGGTTGAAAGTAGGTTGCACCCCAGGCCCCGCGCTGGGTCGTCTACGGGGGCGGACTTGCCTTATTATACTGTATCCCCCGGGCCGGGGCAACGCATCCCCCCGATTTGTCAGGCGCAAATCAGCAGCAAAGTAGTGCTCATTGAAGGCAGGAGATGACCGGGACCCGACCAAGGCAGGTGCCCATATTATACACTACCGGTCAAGAGGTACAAACAACGGTAGTGGTCGGTGGTCGGTGGTCGGTGATCAGTAACGAGTT
>JBBSAN010000020.1:0-20758 GCA_038252265.1 Chloroflexia bacterium | reverse complement strand
GGGGTCGCCATGGCGGTGAAGCGGTCGCCGCACTCCTTGCGGAATTTGGCGTTGGGCCGCACGGGCGCGCCGCATTTAGGGCAGACAGTGGGGAAGCCGCCCACTGCCGCGCCGGGTGGGGCAATCGCCGCCGACGCCGCCTGCGCCGCCGCCGCGACCGGGGCACCACAATTAGGGCAATACTCTTCCCCTGCCGGGACGGTCGTCCCGCACACCGCACAGCTGGTCGGCCCTGCCGCCGGGGACGCACTGGGGGCCGCAGGAGGAGTCGCCCACACTGCCTGGGCTGCGCCTGCTGTCGGGGTCGTGCCCGCTGCCGGGGTCGCACCGGCCAGCGGCGAGCCACATTCGGGACAATACCCATCGCTGGAGACTACGGTCTGGTGACAGGTGGGGCAAACCACCGGGGCGGCTTGTGGTGTCGCTCTTGCCAATGCTGTCGGTTCCTCCCGCCCCTATGCCGGGCGCTTGCACATGTGACCGGGGACCGCTATACTGAGGCGGTGACCCTGTTCTGGTCCTAGTATACGCAGATTCGGCCCACTTGTGTAGTCCCTGCACCAGTCTGTGTACGTAACCTCTTCCCCTGAATCTACGTAATCGGAGTGTTGCAAGGTTACACGGCGTGAAACGTGAAACGTGAAACGTGAAACGTGAAACGTGATGACGTATTGCGTATTGCGTATTGCGTAAGTTCTGGTCACTGGTCACCGATCCCTGATCCCTGATCCCTGATCCCTGATCCCTCGTCACGTTTCACGTTTCACGTTTCACATGTAGAAGGAGCGGTGCATGATCCGATTGCGGTCGTTCGCAGTCAATACGGCAGAAGTATTAGTCCCGGCGGCGCTGGCGCTGGTCGCGGCGGTGGTGATCTGGGTGTGGCTCACGCCGGGGTTGCTCTTCGGGCAGCGGAGCGATGCGGGCACGATCCGCATCTATGCCAGCGTGCCGCTGAACAAGTTCGCCAGCATCACCCACGGCGCGCAGATGGCGATTGAGGAAGCGGGCGGGCAGGCCGGAGGGCACAAGATCGACTTCGTGCCGCTCAACGACGCGGCGACTGTGGACGGCAAGTGGAACGCCGATGTGGAACTGGCGAACGCCCGCCGCGCCGCCGCCGACCCCGACGCGATGCTCTATATCGGCACCTATAACAGCGGGGCGGCCAAGATCAGCATCCCCGTCCTCAACCGCGTCCACATGGCGATGATCAGCCCCGGCAACACCTACCCCGGCCTGACCAAGCCCGGTACCGGCACGGCGGGTGAGCCGTGGATCTATTATCCCCTCGGCATCGACACCTACTTCCGCGTGGTGCCTGCCGACGACCTCCAGGGCGCGGCAGCGGCGGCCTACGCCAAGCAGATCGGGGCCAAGTCGGTCTACGTGCTGGACGACACGGAGCTATACGGGCACGGGGTCGCGGTGATCTTCGCCCGCTCGGCCCGCGAACTGGGGCTGCAAGTGCTGACCCAGGCCGACGACGGCACGGCCATCGACTCGGAAAGCATCAATGTCCACGCCAGCGATTACAGCGCGTTGGCCCAAAAAATCGCCGGACTGCACCCCGATCTGGTCTATTTCGGCGGGATCAGCGACAACCACCCGGCCCAGGTGTTGAGCGCGTTGCGCGAAGCTGGCAACTATACCGGGGCGTTCATGGGGGCCGACGGCATTGCTGACGACACATTCGGCAAGGATGTACCCGCCGGGGGGGGAGATGTCTATTCAACCCTGGTCGGGCTGCCCGCCAACAAGCTGACCGGGGCGGGGGCCGACTGGTATGCCCGCTACATCGCCCGCTTCCCCACCGACGACAACCGCGACTTCGCCCCCTTCGGCTACGAAGCGGCCCGCGTCGCCCTCAGCGCGATCAACAAGGCCGCCACGAAGGACCGCGAAGCCATCCGGGCGGCGGTCGCCACCATCACCTCGGCGGACCTGGGCAGCGAGACGATCCTGGGCAGCCCCTGGCGCTTCGACGCGAACGGCGACACGTCCCTGGTCACGATCAGCGTGCAAAAGCTGCTCGGCACCTGGCAATACCAGGGCGGGATGATCTACGACCCGACGACGAAGCAGTGGTCGTTCAAGCCGCAGTAGGCGAGTTGCGAATTGTGAGTTGCGAGTTGCGTGACGAGGGATCAGGGATCAGGGATCAGGGATCAGGGATCAGGGATCAGGATTAGATCAACGCAATACGCAATACGCAATACGCAATACGCAATACGCAATACGTCATCACGTTTCACGTTTCACGTTTCACGCAGGCAGCAGTTCGAGGATCAGGAACGTGCCCTGTGCCCGCGCATCGCTGCTCTGGTTCGCCAGGATCGCGTCCGGGTCGCCCATGTAGACGCGGTCACCGGGGTGGAGGGGGTAGGTGGAGTCGGGGCGCAGGGGGCGCATCGTGCCCAGTTGGGGCAACGGCAGGAAGGTGGCCCCTTCGGCGGGTTTGACCAGGGTGTCGCCCTCGACCCCCGCGCAGCCCCGGATCGTGACCTCGCCGGTGGGAGTCAGGCCCAGGAAACACTGGTTGCGATGCACCAGGTATTGCTTCTGGCCGGCGATGTCGAGCGGCTGCACCCACTGGCGCAGATCGATATCCACGCCGGTGCCGGTCTCGTTATTGGGCCGCCCCACCAGGAACTCGCCCGGCGCGGTCAGGGTGAAGCCCTCGGCAGGGATCGCCTGCCCGTTCTGCACCACCGCGAAATGGGCGCGACCGAGTGCCTGGGGCGGCGGGGACACGGCCACCGGCGGGTCCCACGGATTGGACACGGGCGGGGCGGGAGCCGGAACGGGCGCGGGCGCAGGGGTGTGGCTGACCCCCGCCGTAACATCGGCGGCGGTGATCAGGCGGCCACAGTTCTCGCAATATTTGCCGACTTCTTGCTGATCCGCGCCACAATCGGGACATACAACAAACACGGGCTTCCTCCTTGCCGGGCCTCTTGCCGGGGCTGGCTGTCTCTATCTACGCAAACAGGAGCAACATGTTGCAGAGGTTAGAAATTAGAAATCAGAAATTAGAAATCAGAACGGTAGAGGTTGGGCTGGCTTCAGGGGTATTATACCCGCATTGTGCGATGCTGTGTACTGCCGGTGGGGAAAGGGGCCGCCGATGAGCGATTCCCTCAGCGTGCGCGTCTGGAGCAAGACGGTGCCCAGCCGCAGCCACCCGGAGCGCGACGAAGACCTGCCCTGGTCGGCCACGAACCACCAGGCCCACGCGGTGGTGGACGGCATGGGCGGCAGTCGCCGCGTGGTGGCGGGTCGCGAGATCGGCGGCGAACACGCGGCGCGGGTCATCGGGGAGGTGCTGGCGGCGCGGCTGGAGGGCTTGCCCCCCACGGTGCCGGTCGAGATGGCCCGCGATCTGCTGACCGCCGTGGTGCAGGAGGCCGGGGCGCGCATCTACCGCGAACTGAACGAGAGCGGGCAGATCCCCGCGAGCGAGATCCCCCCCGGCAAGACCGCCGAGGATGTGATGGTCGCCGCCGTGATGACCGCCGCTGTGATCTGCGAGGGCGGGCGGCGGGCGGTGATTAGCCAGAATGGCGACACGCGCGGCTACCTCTTTTCGGGTGGCGACCTCATCCTGCTGACCGAGGACCAGGATGCCGTGCAGGCCGACCAGAACCAGGGCATCCTCACCACCGACCAGGCCGCGACCATCCAGGAAAACCTCGACACCTTCGACGGCCACGACCTGGGCAAGCTGGGGGCGCAGGCCCGGCGCTATTTTGTGCAGCGCAACCTCGTGTTCGGGCAGATCGGGGACCAGCCAACCCCCCCGCCGCCCGCGCTATCGGTCATCCAGTTGCGCCCGCATGATGTGCTGCTCCTGTGCAGCGACGGGGTCTATGGCAACCTGACCACCGCCGAAATCACCGACGCGCTGAGCCTGCTGGACCCCGCCGCCGCGCTGGTGGACCGTGCCGACGAACGGTCGGGCGGGCGCACCCTACCTAATCCCCAGGATCTGAGCCAACCCTACAACTACCGCGCCCACCAGGACGACATCACGGCGATCGTGGTGCGGGTGGACTGGTAGACCATGACCCACCGCCCTGGCACGCATTGGGGTGGCGGTCAAAACAGAAGGAGAATCGAGACGCATGGACGAGCAAACCGGCAGTGCCCGCGAGGTGGCGGCGCTGATTCGCCTGGGCGATCAGTTCCAGACCGCCTACGAGAGTGACCGCGACCAGTTCAAGCTGGACCCCGCCGACCAATCCCGCCTGGATCATACCCTCCGCGATACGATCCCGCTGGTGCAGGCGAACCCGCCGGGAGCCGAGAACCACGCGGCCCTGGCGCAGGTCCACGGCCAGGCGGTCTGGTTGTGGGGCCTGCTGTTGCAGCAGTCCAACAGCATCCGTGCCGCGTCGGACGATGCGGCGTTCGAGCAGGTGCTGGGCGATCTGGCCTGGCTGGAAGATGCCGTGCAGGCGGGGACGATCTCGCCCGAAGGCCTGCTGGACGGGCAACCGGTGACCCACTGTGCCCGCTGCCACCGGCGCATTCCCGGACGGGGCGCGGCGGTATGCGCCAGTTGCCAGTTGCTCGGCTACCACATCTGCGATCATTGCGCCGAGCGGGTCGCCGGGCCGCACAACCCGTATTGCGACACCTGCGCCGAGGAGATCCAGGGGGGCGGGTGAGCCGTCCCGGTGCGAGTGATCGGGTTTTTCGAGGGGGTGCAAGCCGTTGCACCCCTCCTGCTTTTGAGGCCAGGGAGGGCGACAATGGAGAAGCAGACACAGGGTCTACAGACGCGGATGATTCATGGGGCGCGGGCCGACAACCCGACCCCGGCGGTGACGCCGCCGATCTATCAGACGAGCACCTACCTGCTCGCTACGCCGGAGGAGGGGGCACGGCTGGCCTCCAGCACCGCCCCGGCTACGTTCTATGGCCGCGACGGGTCGCCCAACACCAAGCAGGTCGAGGCGCTGCTGGCCGACCTGGAGGGAAGCGAGGCGGCGCTGGCGGTGGGGTCGGGCATGGCCGCGATCACCCTGGCCGTGACCACGAACGTGCGGGCGGGCGATCATGTGGTGGCGCAGCAGACCCATTACACCTCGGCGCTGACCCTCTTGCGCCAGACGTTGCCCGGCTATGGGGTCGAGGTAACGCTGGTAGACCAGCGCGACCCGGCGGCATTCGCGGCGGCGATGCGCCCGAACACGAAGGTGGTCTACACCGAGTCGCCCACCAACCCGACGATGGACCTGACCGACCTGGCGGCCACCGCCCGGATCGCCCATGCGGGCGGGGCGCTCGCCATCACCGACAACACTTTCGCCGCAGCCTACAACCAGCGACCCCTCGACCTGGGCTATGATCTGGTGGTCCACAGCGCGACGAAGTACCTGAACGGGCACGCCGACGTGATGGCCGGGGTGATCTGTGGTAGCCGGGAGCGGATCGCGGCGGCCTGGGACCAGATGATCGTCTATGGGCCGGTGCTCCAGCCGTTCGAGGCGTGGCTCCTGCGGCGCGGCTTGCAGACCTACCCGATGCGGATGGCGATCCACAACCGCAACGGGCTAGAGGTCGCCCGTGCCCTCGAAGCTCACCCCGCCGTCGAACGGGTCTACTACCCCGGCCTGCCCTCGCACCCCCAGCACGACCTGGCCCGGCAGCAGATGCCGGGTGGCTTCGGCGGGATGCTGGCCTTTGAGCTAAAGGGCGGCTACGACGCGGCCTATCGGGCCATCGGGCGCACCCGAGTCTGCCTGCTGGCGGTGAGCCTGGGCGGGATCGAAACGCTGATCACCCACCCTGCCTCGATGATCCACACCCACCAGACCGACGACGAGCGCGCCACCGCCGGGATCTCGCCCGGCCTGATCCGCCTGTCGGTCGGCGTGGAGGATGTGGCCGACATCATCGCGGATCTGGACCAGGCGTTGCGCTAGCCAGAGGATACCGGAGGGCTGCCCAGCATGATGCAAGAGGTGATTTGTACCAACCCATCCATGTACTGGGATGCCCTGACCCGTGGGCAACGCTACCCGGTTCTCGCCTGGGATGAAGCAAAGCAGCAAGTCAAAATACAGGGCGATAACGGGCGCGTCCGCTGGTATCCGGCGCTGTGCTTCGATGTGAGCGAGGAGAACGCCCGCTCCCTGCGGGCGTATACTCTCTGGATCGAAAGGGAAGCCGCCGCCCCCGGCAGCGAGAACCCAGCCACTACGAATACAGATGCGCTCCTCACTTTTGCCGATGGAACCCGTTGGTGGGCAACGTTCTTCACCTATGCCAACATCACCGCGCTCAGCGAGAAGAACCGGCAGACGGGCGAAAATCTATCGGGCAAATATTTCTGGGCACCCCATATGATCCTCATCGACGACGTGAGCCGCCCGCAGATCGAAGAAGTGGTCGCGCACCTGATCGAGACCTGCGAATACCATCAAATCTTTGCGCGGATCACATCGGTTGACGACGAGCGCGACTCGACCCTGTAAAACGAGAGCGGCCCGGCTCCCAACACATTTGGTTTGGGTGGCGGGCCGCTCATGACGGCAACGCGCGCCGGGGTTAGGGATGCAGGTGCGCGGCGAAAAAGTCGGTGATCGTGTTGTAGCAGCGGACGCGGTTGGGGAACTTGAGCACGTCGTGGCCCTCGTCCTCGAACATCAGGTAGTCTACCTCTTTGCCCTCGCCGCGCAGGTGCTCGACCAACTCCCGCGATTCGACCTCGGTCACACGGGGGTCGTTCTTGCCCTGGATGACCAGCAGCGGGCAGGTGAGCTGGTCGATGTGGGTCTGGGGCGAACGCTCGATCAGGAAGTCGCGGTCTTTCACCGGGTCGCCAATAGCGATGGCAAAATAGGCCTTCCAGGTTTCCGGCACCCGTTCAACGAACTTCAGCAACTCATAGGGGCCGAACATGTCCACCGCTGCCGCCCACAGGTCGGGGTGACGGGTGGCCTGGGTCAGGGTCATATAGCCGCCGTAGGAGCGCCCGACCACCCCGGCCCGCTTGGTGTCTACCCGCGAGTCCTGGGGCAGCACCTTCGTCATGGCGTGGACATGGTCGAGCCGGTCGTTTCCGCCCCAGTCGTGGTCCACCAGCTTGGTATAACTCAGGCCATAGCCGGTGCTACCCCGCGCGTTGGGCACGAAGACGGCAAAGCCGTTGAGGGTCAGGAACTGGATCAGCGGCATGGAGAACCAGGCGAAGTTGGGCCGCTCCTGGCCCTGCGGCCCGCCGTGGATATAGTAGACCAGCGGGCGCGGCCCACTGAATCCCAGTGACGCAGCAGGCAGATACATCCGGGCGGAGACGCGTTGTCCGTCCCACGAGGTGAACGAGGCATCCTCGCCCGGCGAGAGCGCCTCCTGGGGGATACCGAGCACCCGTTCGCGGGTCTGGCGGGTGACGTTGCTGCGGTCCGCGCCCTCGACGGTGTAGATCTGGGTGGGCGAGGTGGCGGTGGAGAAGGCCAGGCCGAAGCGGTCGCCCTCCTTATCATAGCGGATCGATTCCAGCACGCCGTTCGCCAGATCGCCCTGCCCGCACAGCACCCGGTCCAGGTGCATCGTGCGCTTGGCCTCGTCAAACTGGCCCTCGTAGACCCAGGATGCGCCGTCAATGTTGTACTCGACCCGGTAGCGGGTACCGGTGAGATGCGCCAGGCCGGTCATTTCGCCCGCGCCGGTGTGGACCACGCCGGTGACGGGCACCGGATACGCGGTGCTGGGGTCTTCCAGCAACAGGTAGCCGAGGCCGTAGGCGTCCTCAAACAGTGCGGTGATAAAGAGCAGGCCGGTGTTGCTGGGGGTGTAATGGCAGGCGTTGATCGCGTTGAGCGGCACCTGCTCCCCCTCGGCGCGATCTTCCAGCGGCTTGCCATAGAGCAGGTGGCGGTCACTGCTGCCCGCCCGCCACTCGTAGAGGACCTCGTCGCCCACCGTGTAGCCATCGGCGATAATGGCCCGGTCGTGGGTATCGTTGGCCCCCATCGGGAACGCACCCCAGCGGCTCTGGCCCAGCGACGTGAATGTGCCGGTTTCCAGATTGGCCTGGAAGGCGGTGAACACCGGCTCGGTGCGCGACTCGGCGTTGAAGTAGGCCAGGTTCGCGTCGGCATCGCAGATCGGGCAGGCCACCCGGTAATTATCCAGGGCGGTACCGAACGCCGGTTCGGGGATGCCGCCCGTCAGCGGGATCACCATCGGCTGGTAGACCTCATCGCCGTCGTGGTCAATCATGATCAGGATCTTCCCCAGCTTGGGATAGACATAGAACCCGTAGCCGCCGAGTAGTTCGGGGTTTTGTAGAGCGATGTGCCCCGGCAAGAGCGGTTCGGGCACGCTGCCGCCCTGGTCCATCACATAGAGGCTGAGATGGCCGCTCAGATTGCTGACGAAATAGATCCGGTCGCCGACAAGCTGGGGCGTGAGGAAGAGGCGCGCGGACAGCAACGACTCGATGCGATACATAGAGAGTTTTCTCCTTTGCGCGAGATGGTGAGGGCCGTGGGTTAATCCCGGCCTTTGCCGGGGCGGGGGGCCGGGTGGTGCTGGTGGACCGAGACGGCGTAGGTGCGGAGGCCATGCCAGGGGGCACGATCCCAGGTGGCGTAGCGGGCGGTGCGGACCAACCCCGCCTCCTCGGCCAGCCGGTCGTAGTCGTCCAGGGTCAGGTAGCCCAGGCTCAACTGGAACCCGGCGATCAGCGTGCCGCCGGGGGTCAGGTGGCGGGCCATGTTCTGGAGCACGGCTCCTTCGCTGCCGGGGGCCAGAAAGATCATCACGTTCCCGGCCATGAGGACCACATCGAACTGCCGCCCCAGGTCGACCGTGGCGAGGTCGGCCTGGTGCCATTCCAGGTCGGGGGCTTTGCTGCGGGCGGTCGCCAGCATCTTCGGGTCGATATCTACGCCGACGACGGTGCAGCCCCGCCGGGCCAGTTCGATCCCCACCCGCCCCGTGCCGCACCCGGCGTCCAGCACCGTCTGCGGCCCGAACGATTCGACCAGATCGGCCTCGCCGTGGATGTTCTCCCCCGCCGCCGCACGGGCCGCATAGGGCGCATCATAGGCTTCACCCTCGACGGTGCGCCGCTCGTCCAGCCAGCGATTCCCGGTGTCCCCCGCCTCTGATCCCATACCGCCCTTTCCGCGCCGCTTCGGTCGCTCTATCTTATCATAGACCCTGGTAGCGGCGCTATCGCAGGAGGGCAACGCGGCTATCAGGTTTGTAGCTGTCCTCGTCAGTGGTCAGTGGTCAGTGGTCAGTGGTCAGAAACTCACACATCACGCATCACGTTTCACGCATCCCTGACTACCAACCACCAACCACTAACCACCAACCACCAACCACTTGCCTCATCGCCCCTTGACCAGGCTGTCGAAGAAGGCCAGCATTTGTGCGCCGACACCGGTGCGGCCCGCCCAGGCCTGGTCGCTGAAGAGGTGGTTCTCGCCTTTCGGGGAGACGAAGGTGATGGCCTTCCCGGCGGCCTGGAGCAGTTGCACGGTGCGGACGGACCAGGCGTAGGGCGTGTTGGTGTCGCCCGTGCCGTGGAACAGCAGCACCGGCGCGTTGACCTGATCGAACCAGGGGCCGGACGAGATACCACGGTAGAACTCCGGGTTGTCTTCGGGGAAGCCGTGTTTGGCCTTGATCAGCGCCGCTTCGGGCCGCCCCTGGCTCCAGCGGTTGAAGTTGTCGGCATAGTCGGGGCTGGTCGGTGCGAACAGAACGTAGGCTTTGATGTCGGTTGCAATCGACATGGTTTGCAGGCCGACCTGCCCGCCGTTGGAGTGGCCCCACAGCCCGATCCGGCTCGCATCGAGATAGGGCAGATCGGAATTTTGCACGGCGGCGAGGAGGTTCAGCGCGTCTTCGGTCCAGCCGATGGTGCTGGTGTCCGCCGCCGCCTCAGGATCGTCATCCGACGTGGCGTAGTTGCGGAAGTCGGGGTGGATGGCGACGTAACCGTTGCTCGCCAGGAACGGCGACTCGCGCTTCGAGTCCATGCCGGTGCTGTACTCCCCGATGGGGATGTAGCCGTGGGCCATGAGGATGACCGGGAACGGCCCGCTCCCCGCCGGGACATACATCACGCCCGAAATCTGCCGCCCGTCGCTGTGATAGGTGATCCCGTACTGGGTGTAGGCAGCGGTGCGGGTGATGGTACGAACCACTTTGAGGTCGCGCCCATCGCGTGGCTTTAACCGTAGCGCGGCCAGCGACACCGGGTCGGGGGCCAGTTTGGGGTCGGGCTTCAGCGGCGGGGCGCTGCCGTAGACCTGGGCATAAGCCTGGCTGCCCAGCAGCCCTAGCTGGATCGCGGCTGGGGTGCCCGCAGCTTCGGGGTGCAGTTCCAGCCGGTTGCGCTCGAAGTATTGCACCAGATAGGTCTTGCCGTCGGCGGGGTTCTTCTCCTGGAACGCCTCGCTGATCGGGTAGCCGTAGACCGGCAGCCCGCCCCGGTTTTGCCAGTAGGTCAGGAACGGCTCGGCCAGGTTGTGGCGCGTCTGGGGGAAGAAGCGCCAATCGGCCCCCGCTGTGGCCGGGCGGAACGGGGCCTCGCTGCGCCGCGCGGTCACGCTGCTCCCCAGCAGGCCGAGCAAGATGGTATCGTTCTCGTGCAACTCGAACCGCGCCCGCTCGGTGTACTGGACGGTGCGCCCGCCCTCGGTCAGTTCGGGCGTCACCGGGTAGCCGAACTGGGCCAACCCGCCATTCACCCGCCAGTAGAGCAGAAAGCGCCCGCGCAGGCAATAGCCCGTCTCGACAAAGCACATCGGCGTGCCGGGCAAGGCCGCCGCCGGTTGGGGCGGAGCCGCCGCCCGTTCGCTCGGCAGCGCAGGCCGCGCCGCCAGCCCGGTCGGCAGCAGCAGGAGCAGGGCGAGGGTGGAGAGGAGTGTGCGTCGGATCATGGAGGTCCCTTGCTAGTCATAATCTTGGTCGAGGCCACGGCAGCCCTTTCCGCCATTATACGCTAAGTTACACCACGGAGACACCGAGGGCACGGAAATGCGCGGTAATCTCCGTGTCTCCGTGGTGTAACTTGATTGATGTATAATACAGGTTGCGGCCCGCAGAGGGCCAGAAAAGGGGGATAGGGAGAATCCATGAGCAAAAGACCATATGATGTGGTGGTGATCGGGGCGGGGATCGTCGGGCTGGCGACGGCGCGGGAGCTGCTGGGGCGCTATCCCGGCCTGCGCCTCGTTGTGCTGGAGAAGGACCGCGAGATCGCCGCCGAGCAGACGGGGCACAACAGCGGGGTGATGCACGCCGGGATCTACTATAAAGCCGGGTCGCTGAAGGCCACGCTGTGTACGACCGGGGTGCGCCTGCTGTTCGACTATTGCGCGGAGAAGGGCATCCCGGTGGACCGTTGCGGCAAGGTGATCGTCGCCACCGACGAGGACGAACTGCCCCGGCTGGACGATCTGTATGCGCGGGGGATTGCCAACGGTGTGCCGGGGTTGGAGCGGATCGGGCCGGAGCGGTTGCGCGAACTGGAGCCGCACGCCGCCGGGATCGCCGCCATCTACTCGCCCAACACGGCTATCGTAGACTTCCGCCGCGTAGCCGATGCCTATGCCGACGATGTGCGCGAACGCGGCGGGATCGTCGTCACCGAATGCGAAGTGCGCGGCCTGCGGGAAACGCCGGAGGGCATCCGCCTGGCGACGAGCCGGGGCGGGCTGCTGACCAAGAGCGTGGTCAGTTGCGCGGGCCTCCAGTCCGACCGGGTAGCCGGGATGGCCGGGGCACCCGCCGATATGCAGATCGTGCCGTTTCGGGGCGATTATTACGTCCTGCGGCCCGATAAACGCTATCTCTGCCGGGGGCTGATCTACCCGACCCCCGACCCGGCGCTGCCCTTCCTGGGGGTCCACTTCACCAAGCGCCACGACGGCGAGGTCTGGGCCGGGCCAAACGCGGTGCTGGCCTTCGCCCGCCAGGGCTACGGGCGCACCGACATCTCCCCCGGCGACCTGGCCGAACTCGTGCGCTTCCCCGGCTTCTGGCGCATGGGCCGGGGCTACTGGCGGATCGGGGTGGGCGAGATGTACCGCGACTTCGTCAAGGCCGGGTTCGTCAAGGCGCTGCAACGCTACGTGCCGGACCTCCAAAGCGACGATGTAGTGCCCGGCCCCGCGGGGGTGCGCGCCCAGGCCGTGGGGGCCGACGGCAGCCTGGTCGATGACTTCCTGGTCTATGCCACGGCGAACATGGTCCACGTCCGCAACGCCCCCTCGCCCGCCGCCACCTCCTCCCTCGCCATCGCCCGCCTCATCGCCGACCGGGCCGTCGAGTCGTGCGCCGTGTTGCAGGCGGCGTGAGGCGTGATGCGTGATGTATCTTGCGTACTGCGTATTGCGTATTACGTACTGCGGGTCAGCAAAATGGGATAAAATCACGTTTCACGCATCACGCATCACGCATCACGCAACTCGCAACTCGCTGCCCGTGTAACAAAACTCTGCGGCTCCGTGTATAGCTCTATAGAACCCGCCGGGTGGGCAAGCCCGGGGGTTGTGAGACGGTACGGACCCCATGCCCGGCCCCCCCGCCCGGGACGATCTGGACGACGATGCCCTGGTGCAGCGCACGCTGGACGGCAACCGGGCCACCTTTGGTGTGCTGGTGGAACGCTACCAGGGGCGCGTATTGGCGATCTGTGCCCAGATCACCGGGGACTATGACCAGGCCCCGGATCTGGCCCAGGAGGCCTTTATCCGCGCCTACACCAACCTGGGGCGCTATCAACCCGGGCGCAGCTTTTTTGCCTGGCTCTACCGGATCGCGGTGAACGGGGCGTTGAACTATCGCAACCGCCGCGACCCGGCCCCGGTACGCGGCGAGCAGGGGGCGACGGCGCTGCGGACCGCGCCCGATCCGCAGCCCTCGCCGGAGGCGTTGCTGGAACAGGCCGCCCTGGCTGCCGAAGTACAGGCGGCGATCGCGCAACTGCCGCCCGACTATGCCGCCGTGCTGGCGCTGCGCTACGGGGCCGACCTGGACTACGCCGCCATCGCGGCCACGCTGGAGATCCCGATCGGGACGGTCAAAGTACGACTCTTTCGAGCGAAGGCCCTGCTGCGACCTTTGCTCACGCCGTTATACGAGGAGCGGCTATGAACCGACAGGGATCTGAGCATCCGCCCGACGAACAACTGGTGGCCTGGCGCGACGCGCCGGACGAGGTCGCGCCCACCGCCGGGCAACGGCTGGCCGCCCACCTGGCGACGTGCCCGCGCTGTGCGGCCCGGCTGGCGCAGTTGGCCGCCGTGGAAGCCGGATTGCAGACGCTGCGGGAGGCGTGCCCGGTGCCCTCGCGCGCATTCATGGTCCAGGTGCTGGCCGCGCTGCCGATGGGATTGTATCCCCGGCTGACCTGGCGGGCCTGGGTACGGCAGCAGGTGGCCGGGCTGAGTTGTATGCTGGCCGGGCTGGTGGCGCTGGTGCTGGCGGGCGATGCCTGGACCGGGGCGGCGCAATGGTGGCAGGCGGCGTGGCTCTGGCTGGATAATGCGGGCGCGGGCGAAGGCGAGGGCCTCGCCACCTGGTTGAGCCGCCTGCCTGCCGGGTCGCTGGAGGTCCATCTAGGGCTATTGCCCGGCGCGCTGTTATTAGGGGTGGGCGCGCTGCTCCTGCTGGTCGGCAACCTGCGCGGCCCGGCGATTGCGTCGTCCTCTATGCTGGATCGGCCAGCCCTGAGCAGGAGTAACCAATGAACCCCGACATAGTGATCAAAGAAGATCGGACCTCCGGGCGGGCGTTCCTGCTGCTGGGCCTGCTGGCGGCAGTGGCCCTGGTCGGGGCGCTGCTGGTCAGCCTGTTTGTGCCCGCCGCGTGGAGCGATCCGTTCGCCAATATCCGCCCGCCACAGACCGCCGTGAGCGGTACCCCGGTGCCCGGCACGGTCTTACCGCCCGGCACCCCGGATCGCCGGGGGTTCCTGCGCTCCGATGGGCAGGGGATGCTCGGCATTCTGGGGATCGAAGGTATTGGGGGCGATAGTTTTCTGGGGCGGGTGGCCGCGTTGCTGCTCTTGCTGGGGGTGGGGACACTGACCCTCTATCTCTTGCCCCGGCGCGTGGGACGGATTGCCCAGGCGCTGGAGGGCGGCGGCGTCACGCTGGCCCGGCTGTTCCTGGTTGGGCTGGCCGGGTATATCGTCTTCGCGGCGCTGGGCGTGCTGGGGGCGATCACGATCTTTGGCGCGCCGGTCGGGTTGCTGCTGCTGGTGGTGGCCTATAGCATCGTCCCATTGGGGCTGGCGGCGATCAGCTTGCCGCTGGGCCGGGCTGCCGGGCGGCGCTTTGGCCTCGCCCAGCCGGCCCCGCTGGTCGATCTGTTGGCCGGATTGTTGATCATTTTTATTCTCAGCCTGATCCCGTTGCTGGGTCCGCTGCTGCTGGTGGCGCTGGCCGTCCTCGGCTTTGGGGCGGTCGTATTCACCCGCGCCGGGAGCGCCGGGGGCTGGGATTTTGACTTATCTGAAGTTCGGTATTGATCATCAAGGAATTGTGGTAAGCATTATCGGTAAGAAAGAATGGTCCGGCAGGCATCGGGCGTTGCCGGTTGTAGTGGAGGCAAACGATGGGGAGTTTCTTGAAAAATCGCTGGGTGCTGCTGATCGGGGCGGTGGTGCTGATCCTGGCTATCGCCTTCGTCGCGATGCGCGCCAGTGCCCGTAACAATGCCGCAGCAGTGGTCACCGGGCAGGTGTCACGGGGCGATATCGAGTCGCAGGTGTTGTCGAGCGCAGCCTTGCAGCCCGCCGCCGATCTGTTGCTCACCTTTGGCGCGGGCGGCACCCTGACCAACCTGGCGGTGAAGCCGGGTGACCATGTGACGAAAGGCCAGACGCTGGGCCAGCTTGATACCAGCGACCTGACCCTGGCCGTGACCCAGGCGCAGGCGAACCTGACCTCGGCCCAGGCCAAGCTGGACAGTGTGAAAGCGGGCGCGACGGCGAAAGATATCGCCAACGCCGCGTCGGTGCTCCAATCGGCGCAGGCCAAGCTCGATCAACTGAAAGCCCCGTCCAGCGCCGCCGATCTGGCCGGGGCGGAGGCCAGCCTGCGCTCGGCCCAGGCCAAACTCGCCAGCGTCAAGGCCGGGTCCACCACGCCGCAGGACATCGCCAACGCCCAATCGGCGCTGAAGTCGGCGCAGGCCAAGCTGGAGAGTGTGAAGGCCGGGTCCAACGCGCAGGATATCGCCAACGCCCGCTCGACCCTCCAGTCGGCGCAGGCCAAGCTCGATCAATTGAAAGCTGGTTCGACGGCGGGGGATATTGCGAGCGCCGAATCGAACCTCAAATCGGCGCAGGCCAAGTTCGACGCCCTCAAGGCCGGGCCGACCGCCAGCGACCTCGCCGCCGCCCAATCCAGTCTCCAGTCGGCGCAGGCCAAACTCGATGCGCTCAAGGCCGGGCCGACCGCCAGCGACCTCGCCGCCGCACAAGCCAGTCTCCAGTCCGCCCAGGACAAGCTGACCACCCTGAAGGCCGGGCCGACCCAGGCGCAATTGAGCGCGGCGCAACTCAAAGTCACCAACGCCGATGCCAGCCTGACCAAGACCAAGTCGCAAGGCGCGCTCGCCAAGCAGCAGGCCGAGATCGCGCTGGACCAGGCCGACCACGCCTTGAAGAATGCCCAGGACAAGTACGACTCGGTGGCCGGGCCGCTCCTGAACGACGACGGCACGCTGAAGGATGGTCTGAGCCAGGCGCAGATCGATAATTACAACACCACCCTGCGCGCCCTCCAGGATGCCGAAGATAACTACCGCAAGGCGACGACCTCCCTGGACGATGCCCGCCAGCAGGATATCCAGAACGTGGCCTCGGCCCAGGCGCAGTTGGATGACGCGAAAAAGCAACTGAACGATCTGCTCGCCAGTCCCACGACGGCAGACCTGGCGGCGGCTCAAGCGACGGTGGCGAGTGCCCAGAACAGCCTCGACAAGCTGACCGCGCCGCCCACGGCGGCGGACCTGGCGGCGGCGCAGTCAACAGTGGCGAGTGCCCAGAACAGCCTGGATAAGCTCAAGGCCCCGCCCACTGCCGCCGATCTGGCGGCGGCCCAGGCCTCGGTGGATAGTGCCCAGAACAGTCTGGATAAGCTCAAGGCCCCGCCCACTGCCGCCGATCTGGCAGCAGCGCAGGCCTCGGTGGACCAGGCGCGGAACAATCTCGATAAGCTGCTGGCCGGACCAACCAATGCCGATCTGGTGGCGGCGCAAGCCTCCGTGGACCAGGCGCAGAACAATCTGGATAAGCTGAAAGCTCCACCCACCGCCGCCGATCTGGCCTCGGCACAGGCCGCAGTGGACAGCGCGCAGTCCAGCCTCGACAAGCTCAAGGCGGGGCCGACCAACGGCGATCTGGTGTCCGCGCAAGCCTCCGTGGACCAGGCACAGAACAATCTGAATGATCTGAAAGCGGGGCCAAAAGCGACAGACGTAGCAACCTCCCAGGCCGCCGTGGACCAGGCGCAAGCCAGCCTCCAATCGGCCCAGTTGAAGCTGCAAAATGCCACGCTGGTCGCCCCGTTCGCCGGGATCGTCACCGACGTGCCGGTCACGCAGGGCCAGGCGGTCGCGGCGAACACCACCGTGGCCGAACTGGTGGACATCAGTTCCTACCATATTGATATGAACGTGGGCGAGACGGACATCTCCAGCGTGCAGGTCGGCCAGCCGGTGGACCTGACCTTCGACGCCCTGCCCGGCCTGGTCTACACCGGCACGGTAACGTATGTCAACCCGAAGGCCAGCGTGTCACAGGGGGTCGTCAGCTACCTCGCCACCGTCACCCTGGACCCGAAGGCCGCCGGGAGCACCCTGCGCGCGGGCATGAGCGCCACCGCCGCCGCGATCACCAGCCAGCACACCAACGTCCTGCTGGTACCCAACCGCGCCGTCCGCACCGAGGGTACCCAGAAGGTGGTCTATGTGGTCGGCCCCGGCGGCACCCAGATCCGCGTGCCGGTCGAGACCGGCCTCAGCGACAACACTTCGACCGAGGTCACCGGGGCCACGCCGTTGCGCGAAGGTGATGCGCTCGCCATCACCAGCACCACCACGACCCGCCCTGCCGGGGGTGGCCTGTTCGGCGGCGCTCGCCCGTAGGGGACGCGGTTTGAAGTTTGAAGTTTGAAGTTTGAGGGACGAGGTATGAGGTTTGAGGGTTGAAGTTTGAGGGTTGAAGTCTGAGGGTTGAAATAACGAGTGTTTAGCATTTGAAGCTCGTACCTCATACCTCATACCTCATACCTACTACCTCGTCCCTCGTCTCCCCCGCTCAGAGAGAAGACGATGATAGAAGTAATGGATTTAACCAAAACGTATGTAATGGGGGCGGAGAACACCGTCTATGCCCTGCGCGGGGTGACGTTTACCATCGCGCCGGGTGAATTGGTGGCGATCATGGGGCCGTCCGGGTCGGGCAAGTCCACGTTGATGAATATCCTCGGTTGCCTGGACCGGCCCACCGGCGGCCACTATCGCCTGGATGGGCAGGAGGTAGGCACGCTGGCCGATGATGCCCTGGCCGAAGTCCGCAACCACCACATCGGCTTTGTCTTCCAGTCGTTCAACCTGTTGCCCCGCACCAGCGCGCTGGAGAATGTCGAACTGCCGCTGCTCTATGCCCGCAATGGCAACAGCCTGGCCGCCCCGGAGCGGCGCAAGCGGGCCGTGGCCTCGCTGGAAGCGGTGGGGCTGGGCGACCGGCTGCGCCACCGGCCCAACGAGCTATCGGGCGGGCAGCAGCAGCGCGTCGCCATCGCCCGCGCCCTGGTCAACCGCCCCAGCCTGATCCTGGCCGATGAGCCGACCGGCAACCTGGACAGTGTTGCCAGCGAGGAGATCATGACCATCTTCCAGCGGCTCAACCAGGAACAGGGCATCACCATCGTCTTTGTCACCCACGAGCCGGATATCGCCGCCCACACCCGGCGGATCTTGCGGATGCGCGACGGCCTGCTGGTGGAAGACGAAACGGTGCTCAACCCCCGCATCATCGGCCAGCCTGCCCCGGTGGCACTCGCCGGAGGAGTCACGCCATGAACATGATCGAAGCCTTACGCATCGCCTGGAGCAGCCTGCGCGCCAACAAGCTGCGTAGCGTACTGACCATGCTGGGCATCATCATCGGCGTGGGAGCGGTCGTGGCCCTGATGGGCGTCGGCCAGGGCGCGCAAAACTCGATCACCGGGCAGATCACCAGCAACGGGACCAACCTGCTGACCATCCTGCCCGGCCAGATCAGCCAGGGCGGGCAGCGGCAGGCGGCGGGCAGCGCCCAAACCCTGACCCTGGAAGACGCCGACGCCATTGCCAATCCCACTAATTGCGAAAGCTGCTCGGTGGTCGCTCCGGAGTATGCGCGGGGCACGGCCAGCGTGGTCTACAACGCGCAGAACACCACCACCCGCGCCGTGGGCGTCACGCCCGAATATGAGGCGGGGCGCAACCTGCCGACGAGCAGCGGAAGCTGGTTTACCAAGGCCGATGTCAGCGCCGCCACCAACGTCGCCGTGCTGGGCAGCACCACGGCGGATACCCTGTTCCAAGGCGAGGACCCGATCGGCAAGACGATCCGGGTCAATCGGCTGGCCTTCCGGGTAGTCGGTGTGGTCGCGCTGAAAGGCGGCCTGAGTTTCACCAGCCCCGATGATGCCGTCTACGTGCCGATCAGCACCGCCCAGCGCAAGCTGATCGGCGGGCGGCAAGCGGCCATCGCCGGACACAACGTGACCACGATCTATGTGCAGGTGGACGATTCGACCCAGATGACCACAGCGCAAGACCAGATCACCGAATTGCTGCGGAATCGCCATCGCCTGCTCACCGCCGACAATGATTTCAGCGTGATCAACCAGGCCGATCTGTTGAGTACCCTCAGCGGAGTCATCACCGTGCTCACCGTCTTCCTCGGCTCGATTGCCGGGATCTCGTTGCTGGTCGGTGGCATCGGCATCATGAACATCATGCTCGTCTCGGTCACCGAACGCACCCGCGAGATCGGCATCCGCAAAGCCGTCGGCGCGCAGCAGGGCGATATCCTGCGCCAGTTCTTGATCGAGGCGATCACCCTCAGCCTCAGCGGCGGCCTGCTGGGCATCTTGCTGGGGTTGCTCGTCGCCCAGATCGTGACCCTGACCGGCGTGCTCACGTCCAGCGTGACGCCGGGCGCGGTCTTCCTGGCGGTCGGATTCTCGGTGGCGGTCGGCCTGTTCTTCGGCATTTATCCGGCCCGTCGAGCGGCCCGGCTCGACCCGATTGATGCCTTGCGTTACGAATAAGTGACGGTGTGAAACGTGATGCGTGATGCGTGATGCGTGATGCGTATTGCGTATTGCGTATTGCGTATTGCAAGGTAGCCTGGTGAGTGGGCTTATTGATCATGCATCACGTTTCACGTTTCACGTTTCACGTTTCACGTAACAGAGAGGGGTTAGTGATTATGAAAGGTGTCTTGATTGTGCTCGGTGCGATCGTGTTTGCCGTGGCGCTGGCCGGGGGCGGGTTCTTTGCCGGGGTGAATGTCGGCAAGGCCCAGGCGCAGGACGCGCAAACGAGCTTTTTCCGCCAGCGGGGGTTTGATCCGAATGCCGCCGGGGGCACCGGCGCGGCAGGGGGCCAGGGCTTCTTCGGCGGCGGGGCCGGAGGCGGCGCAGGCGGCGCAGGCGGCGGGGCCGGGGCAGCACGCCGGGGTGTCACCGGCACCATCGAAAAGGTGGAAGGCAACATGCTGACCGTGAGCAGCGCCCAGGGCGAGACGGTGACGGTCCAACTGGCCGACGACACCCCGATCCAGAAGACGGTGGCGGGCAGCAAGAGCGACCTGACCGTCGGCGCGAACATCCTGGTCGTAGGGACACGCTCAGGCAACAACGTCGCGCCCACCGACATCCAGCTCACCAACGGGGCGGGTCTAGGCAGCCTCTTTGGCGGCGGGCGGGCTACACCCACAGCGCAGAAGTAGCCGGGGTGCCGTTCCGTGCGGGAGCTTACATCCCGGCGGGGCCGCGCGGCTTATAATGCTCGTAAGGGGGCGGATACGCTCGCTCTCGTTATTGCAGCACGAAACATAGCGGCGGACCGGCGGGCCGGGGACCAGGCCAGGGACAAAACGAGGAGAACCACCAGATGGCTGATACAGAGAAGACGGCGAGCGTCAAAGAGAAAATCGAGTTGTTGCGCGGGCTGCGCCAGGTGCGCCAGTTCACCGCCGACCCGGTGCCCGACGCGGCGATCCAGGATATCCTGGAGGTGGGGCGCTGGACCGGCAGCGGGATGAACCAGCAGCCCTGGGAGTTTGTCGTGGTCCACAACCCCGACACCCTCCGCGCACTGGCACAAGGGCCGGACGCCGGGTCCCACCTGGCCGGAGCCAACGCCGCCATTGTGCTGGTGATGACCGGCCAGGCGGGCGGGATCTTGACCTATGATGAGGGGCGCTTGAGCGAGCGCTTGTTGCTGGCTGCCGCCGCGCATGGCGTGGGCGGTGGGATCTGGTGGTTCAAAGACGGGGGCGCGGCAGCCAAACGCCTCCTCGGCATCCCCGACGACCGGCACGTCCGCACCGCTGTCTCGCTGGGCTACCCCCGCCCCACGCCCGATGCACCCAAGAAGCCCAGTGATGGCCGCAAGCCTTTGAGCGAACTGGTCCACGAGGAGCACTACTAAACGCCCGCCAGGGGGATCGCGTGGGACACGAAGCCGCCTCTACCCTATCGGGGGTAGAGGCGGC
>JBBSAN010000019.1:0-20899 GCA_038252265.1 Chloroflexia bacterium | reverse complement strand
GCGGCGGCGTTCGTGGCCGGATGCGAGGAACGCGGCCTGGTGCCCTACTGGGACTGCTGGGCGCACAACGCCGCTTCCCGCGCCGTGGCCGAAAAGGTCGGTTTTGTCCTGGCCCACGAGTACCCGGCATATGTAGGGACGCTGCGCTAGGGGTTAGGGGTTGGGGCTAGTTGATCCGGTCCTACGCTGATCCGGCCCCATCCAGATCATCCTGCCCTTCCATACTCGACCCTGTCATCCTGAGCGCAGCGAAGGATCTTCTTGGCGGTCAGAGGTATTCGGGCCAGTGTCGGGATCTTCGATAAGCACCTGGGTAGGCAATAAGATCCTTCGCTGCGCTCAGGATGACAGCATTGAGAGCCTGAACAATCTTGGGCCGGGCGAGAAGATCCTTCGCTGCGCTCAGGATGACAACGGGGGAAGTTCAGATCACTTGGGGGAGGCCGAACATGGACGCAGGGGCCTTGCGAGCAGACGCGTTGCGGGGGCGGGTAGCGGTGGTCACGGGAGTGAGCCGCCGCCGGGGGATCGGGTTCGCGGTGGCGCGGCAATTGGCGGCGCTGGGGGCGGCGGTCTGCGTGCAGCACTTCACGCCTTATGACGCGGCGCAGCCGTGGGGAGCCGACCCGGATGGCGTGGGGGCGCTGCTGACCGACCTGCGGGCGCTGGGAGGGCCGGTGGCCGACGTGGCGGCGGATTTTGCCGACCCCGCCGCGCCGCAAGCGGTGATGGATGCCGCCGTCGCGGCGTTCGGCCATGTCGATATCCTGGTGGCGAACCATGCCTACAGCACCTCGGGGGCGCTGGAAGATCTGACCGCCGCCCAGATCGACGCGCATTTGCAGGTGAATGTGCGCGGCAGCCTCTTGCTAGTCCAGGCGTTCGCCGCGCAGCACGACGGGCGGCCCGGTGGGCGGGTGATCCTGTTCACGTCGGGCCAGCACCTGGGAGGGATGCCGAGCGAACTGGCCTACATCGCCTCGAAAGGGGCCTTGCACCAGTTGACGGCCAGCCTGTCGGCGCACCTGATCCCCCGTGGGATCACGGTCAACACGGTGAACCCCGGCGCGACCGACACCGGCTGGGCCGCACCTGACCTCCATGCGGTGATCCAGGCCCGCGCCCCGCAAGGCCGCTGGGGGCAACCCGCCGACGCCGCCCGCCTGATCGCCTGGCTGGTCACCGACGATGCGATGTGGATCACCGGGCAGGTGATCAATTCGACCGGGGGATTGTGAAACGTGAAGCGTGTACGCAGAAATCAGAAATTAGAAATCAGAAGTCAGCTTTTAGGCAAGAGAGCATAAGCAATCTGAACAGGTACAGCGGAAAATGTTCTTGACTTTATATGCTATTGCCATTATTGTGTAGGGCGTAGTATTAATAAGTACCGACCCTATTCCGTAGAGCAAGCATCACGTTTCACGCATCACGCATCACGCACCGGAGCGCGAAAGGAGCCACCGAGGATGTCAGTTATTGCAGCCCTGGGGTGCCAGTGGGGAGATGAGGGCAAAGGGAAGATCGTGGACATGCTGGCCGAGCAGGCCCGCGTGGTGGTGCGCTGCAACGGGGGCACCAACGCCGGGCACACCATTGTCAACGCGGCGGGCACGTTCAAGATGCGGCTCATCCCCTCCGGCTTTTTCCACCCGCGCACGGTGTGCGTGATCGGCAACGGCGTGGTGGTGGACCCCGGCGTGCTGCTGGACGAGATGACCATGCTCACCGACGCCGGGTTCGACCTGGGGCGGTTGCTGATCAGCGAGCGCGCCCATGTGATCATGCCCTACCACAAAGTGCTGGATGAACTGGAGGAGCGCGAGAAGGCGGCGCAGGGCGGGCTAGCAGTGGGCACAACGCTGCGCGGCATCGGCCCGGCCTATGCCGACAAGGTGAGCCGCATCGGGATTCGTATGGGCGACTTGCTGAATGAAGAGAAGCTGCTGACCAAGCTCTCAGCGGTGCTCAGCTACAAGAACCGCCTGCTGACCAAACTCTACGGCGCGGACCCGGTGAGCCTCCACAACACCTATTTGCAACTGGTGGACTACGGGCACCGGCTGAACAAGCATATCATCGACACCGATCTGGTCCTGGCGCGGGCACTGGGCGAGAAGCACAATGTGCTGCTGGAAGGCGCGCAGGGGGCCTTGCTGGACCTCGACTTCGGCACGTATCCCTATGTCACGTCGAGCAACCCCACAGCGGCGGGGCTGTGCCTGGGAGCGGGGCTGCCGCCGACGGCGCTTGATGGGGCCATGGGCGTCTACAAGGCCTATTGCACCCGCGTGGGCGAAGGTCCCTTCCCCACCGAACTCCAGGGCGCGCTGGCCGATTTCCTGCGCAGCCAGGGCGGCGCGGGGCACGAGGAGTTCGGCACCGTGACCGGGCGGCCCCGGCGGGTGGGCTGGTTCGACGCGGTAGCCGGGCGCTATGTCACGCGGATCAATGGCCTGACCTCGCTGGCGATCACCCGCCTGGACGCCCTCGACCAGATGGAAGCGCTCAAAATTTGTACCGGCTATGGGGTCAACGATATGGTCCTGCGCACCATGCCTGCCGATGGGGGCACGCTGGACATGGTCCAACCGCAGTACGAAGAGTTCCCCGGCTGGAAGACAGACATCAGCGGTATCACCAAATGGGACGATCTGCCGATCAATGCCCGCCGCTATTTGACCCGCTTGCGTGAATTGCTAGGGGTCCGCATCGATCTGGTCTCGGTTGGCCCGGATCGCAGCCAGACCATCCTCCTGCGCCAACCCTTCGACCATCTCCCCGATATCGTCAGCCGCTTTGTCGAAAGCGTGGCCGACCGCGGCGCGACGATGTGACGGGCGCGTGACGCGTGGTTCGTGGTTCGTGGTTCGTGAGCAGCGAGTGGCGGGTGGCGGGTGGCGACGGGTACGCGGCCAATAACGAGTGACCATTATGAGCGATGACAACGTAGCGGGGGCACGGCGGGCTGTGCCCTCTGCGTCTCCCAACCGCCAACCCCCAACCCCCAACCCCCAACCCCCAACCCCCAACCCCGACGAGCCGACCTTGCACCGGGCGTTGCTGCGGGAGGGACGGGCGCTCGCTGCCGGGCCGCTCGGCAACCGCGCGGCGGCAACCGTGGTCGCGCGGCGGGTATACAACCTGCTGCGAACGACCCAGGTGGCGGCACTGCTGGAGGCGGCCAGCGCGGTGTTGACGGCCCTGCTAGAAACGCCGTTGCGCCGGACCGTGCTACTGTGGCTGGTGGAACTGTCCGCCGATGAGCGCAACCTCTGGCGCTTGCGCGGGTTGAGTGTCGATCCGACCGTGCGCGACACGCTGCTGACCCGGCTGAGCGACCCCCAATCGCGGGTGCGCCGCTCGCTGATCGGGGCGCTGGCCCCGGTGGCCCACGAAACTCCGGTGCAAATCGCGCTGCTGCTGCAACTGGGCGACCCCCAACCCCGAGTGCGCCTGGCCGTGGTGGAGGCGCTGGCCCCGCTGGCCGGAGACCCGCCCCTGCGCGAGGCGCTACGGATCCGGCTCGATGACCCCTCCCGTGCCGTGCGCCGGGCGACAGCGGAGGTGCTGGCCTCCTTCGTGGGCGAAGCGCCGATCCGCGAGGCGCTCCTGGCGCTGCTCACCGACCCCGATCCGTTCAACCAGGCGCTCGCCGCCGGAGCGCTGGCGCAGGCCCCTGCCAATACCCCGCTGCGCGAGGCGCTGCTCACCCTGCGTGATCATCCCGACCCGGCCATCGGCGTGGCAGCGGTCGGCGCGTTAGGGTCGCAGGCTGCCGATCCGGGGGTCCAGTGGATCTTGCGGGCGCTGCTGACCGATCGGCGCGCCCTCATGCGGGCTGCGGCGGTGGCCGCCCTTGCGCCGGTGAGCGGCGATCCCCTGGTACGCGATGCCCTGGTCGAGGGGCTGGAAGACCCCGATGAGGCGGTGCGCCAGGCAGCGGTGGCGGCACTGGCCTCCCAGGCGGGCGACGCCGGGTTGCGCCCGGCCTTCCTGGCACGGCTGCACGACCCGTCCTGGCCCGTGCGCCAGGCGGCGCTGGCGGCACTGGCCCCCCATGCTGCGGATGGCACCGTGCGCGCGGCGCTGCGCCCGCTGCTGGCCGATCCCCAGGTTACGATTGTGTTAAGCGTGGCCGGAGTACTGGCGGCAGGCCCTCCCGATCCGCAGGTATGGGCCACGCTCCAGCCGCTGCTGACCCACCGCGACTACTGGTATCGTGCCCCCGCCGCCCGCGCCGTGGGGCCCCTGGCCGCCGACCCGGCGGTGCGCGAGACCCTGGCTGCGCTCCTGACCGACCCGCACTGGCAGGTGCCCGCCGCCGCCGCCGAGGCCCTGCGCCATGCGCCGCCCGACCCCGCCCTCCGTGCCCAACTGGCCGCCTTGCTCCACGACCGCGACAGCGCCGACGCCGCCTATGCCACCCTGGCCGCGTGGGCGGACGAGTGAGCGGTGGTCAGTGGTCAGTGGTCAGCGAGTGAAACGTGATGCGTGAAATAGTGCGTAGTGCATATTCTAACCACTAACCACTAACCACTCGTCACCCGCCACTGACTACTGACCACCGACCACTGACCACTCGTCCCCTTTGTCAGAAACAGTCCCTTTGCGTATAATGAAGCCATGATTATTCGCCGCCATGCCCCCACCGCGCCGGTCGATCCGGCTGCCGTTAGCGCGTTCAAAGCGTTTGCCGCCGCCCTGGCAAAACATGACTGGGACGGCGCGGCGGCGCGGGTGGCCGAAGATGTGGATGTGCGCTGGCGCGAGTGCGGACGCAAACAACGCTTTGGCGACCGCGAGGGCTATCTCGTGGCCTGGCAGGAGCGGTTGCGCAGCAGCGACAACATCGACTTCCATAGCATCTTTGGCGACGAAGATCGGGTGGCGGTGGAGTATACCCGGCGGCGCTTGAATGGGCTATCGCGGCTTCAGGGCACGATCATCTGCGATGTCCGCGATGGGCTGATCGTGCGCGAATTCACCCACGAGGTACCCGACTGACGCCCTCCGGGCGGGGGAGCGGTTGGCAGGGCAGCGGCAGCAGCAACAGTTGAGGCACGTAGCACGTAGCAGGCAGGGCGGCATGACGAGGCGCGGCGCAAACGCGCTAGCCTCCAGTCCCCCGGCCTCAGCATTCTGGAAGGGACGCGGCAATGGCTAGTACCTCTCCGGCACCGGGACATCGCGCGTTTGCCGTGCTGCTGCAACAGCCCGACCCCGAGATCGATCTGGTCGCGGCGGCGCTCCAGATCGCCCGCAGTGCCGACCCCACGGTGGACCCGATCCAGTGCCAGGGGCAATTGGAGGCGCTGGCCGGGACGGTACGGCAGCACCTCGAGGCGCAGGGCGTGGCCGATGTCACCGATCCCCACGCGATCCAGGCCACACTCGCCGCGCTGAACCAGGTGTTGTTTACGGAGGCGGGCTTTCACGGCAACGCCGACGCCTATTATGACCCGCGCAACAGCTACCTCAACGAGGTGCTGGCGCGGCGCACCGGCATCCCGATCACTCTGGCCCTGGTCTATATCGCGGTGGCGCGGCGGGTGGGGCTGCGGCTGCATGGGGTGGGGCTGCCGGGGCACTTTCTGGTCGGCTGGACACCACCGGGGGCCGACCTGGCGACCAGTGACGAGGCGCTGTTTATTGATGCGTTCCACGGCGGGCTGATCCGCACCCCCACCGAATGCGCGTTCTTCTTCCATCGCCTGCACGGCAGCGGCTGCCCGTTCGTGCGCCAGTTCCTGGCCCCGGTGACGGCCCGCGAGTTTCTGACCCGGCTGCTGGGCAACCTGAAGAGCATCTATCTGAGCCAGAACGATCTGCTGCAAACGTTGCGCGTTGTGGACTACCTGCTGCTGGTGCAGCCCCGCGCGGCGGGGGAATTGCGGCTGCGCGGGATGCTCTATTACCGGCTGGGCGCCTTCGTACCCGCCCTCTCCGACCTGCGCCACTATCTCCAGGCCCGACCCGATGCCCCCGACGCCGCGCAGGTGCGCTACCATATCGCGTTGTTGCACAACCTGCTGGTGGCGGCGAACTGAGGTACGAGGTACGAGGTACGAGGTACGAGGTACGAGAGGGTTGGGGGTACGCGAGAGGGAGTGGCGAGTGTGAAGAATGAACCGGACTTCAAACCTCAAACCTTAAACCTTAAACCTCCTAGCCAGCCCCCAACCCCCAACCCCCATCCCCTGCTCCTCACCGGCTTTGAGCCGTTCGGGGCGCACGCGGTCAATCCGTCGTGGCTGGTGGCCGAGGCGCTAGATGGGTGGACGGTGCCGGGGACACGGGTGCAGGGGGCGCGGCTGCCTGTGGACTGGGGCACGTCGGGTCCGGCATTGGACGGGTTGCTGGCGGCGCGGCCCCGCTGGGTGGTGTTGCTGGGGCTGGCCGCGTCGGAGACGGTGATCCGGGTGGAAACCCAGGCGGTGAATATTCGCGGCCCGATCCGCGATAACAGTGGGGCGCTGCCACTCACCACGGCCCTCCGCGCCGGTGGCCCCGCCCAACAGGCCAGCACCTTTCCCGGCCCGCAGATCGTCGCCCGCCTCGCGGCGGCAGGGCTGCCGGTCGCGCTGTCCACCGATGCCGGGCAGTACCTGTGCAACTTTGCCCTCTACCATACACTGACCTGGGCGGCCACGCACGACCCGCCGCCCACCGTCGGCTTTATCCACCTGCCGCCGCTCACAGCCCTCCCGCTGGATGACGCGGTGCGGGCCGTGCGGCTGGCGCTTGAGACGGTTATAGGGGGCGCTGTCAACGGATTATGAAACGGATTAAACGGATGGCTGCCCGATAGCAGAGAGAACAATCCGTTTAATCCGTTTCATAATCCGTTGACAGCGCCCCTAACCCCCATCCCCCAAGAGGAGACTCTATGACCACCGGACCGCGCCTCGGCGCGCACATGTCGATTGCCGGGGGCTGCCACAACGCCCTGACCCGCGGGCGCGAGGTGGACGCCCAGGCCGTCCAACTGTTCACCAAGAACGCCAGCCAGTGGAAGGCGAAACCGCTGACCGAAGAGCTGTGCAGCCTGTTCAGCAGTGCGCTGACCACCACCGGCTATACCACCGCCGATCTGATCGCCCACGACTCGTACCTGATCAACCTGGCGACGGGCGACCCAGAGTTGCGGGCCAAGTCGCAGGCGGCGCTGCTGGAGGAGTTGGAACGCTGCGACCTGCTGGGCATCCCCTCGCTGGTGACGCACGCCGGGGCGCACATGGGCCGGGGCGAAACGGTGGGGCTGGCCGAACTGGCCCGCTCACTGGATACAGTGCTGGCCGGGCGCGGTGGCGGTGCCCAGGTGCTGCTCGAAACCAACGCCGGGCAGGGCACCTGGCTGTGCTACACATTCGAGCAACTGGCCGAGGTGCTGGATCTGGTCCACGCCCCCGACCAGATCGGGATCTGCCTGGACACCTGCCACATCTTCGCCGCCGGGTACGATATCCGCACGCCGGAGGGCTACGATACCACCTTCGCCGCGTTCGACCGGCTGATCGGCCTGGACAAGCTCAAAGCGATCCACCTGAACGACTCGAAGAAGGGGCTGGGCAGCCGGGTGGACCGCCATGACCACATCGGCCAGGGCGAATTGGGCCTGGAACCGTTCCGCCTCTTGCTCAACGACCCGCGCCTGCGCCACCTGCCGATGGTGCTGGAGACGGAGAAAGACCCCGACGGCGCGCAGGACCGGATGAACCTGGCGACGTTGCGCGGCTTGCTCAACGCCGAGTAATGAGCGATGAGCGAAACGTGATACGTGATGCGTGATACGTGATGCGTGATGCGTGATGCGTGATGCGTGATGCGTGATGCACGGCCTATTGCGTATTGCGTATTGCGTATTCTGATCCCTGATCCCTGATCCCTGATCCCTCGTCACGTTTCACGTTTCACCCCTTCGACCATGACCAAGACCTTTAGCATAGGAGAAGACGCCCGCCGCGCCGCGATCCGCGACCTGCATACCCGGTTGCGGGCGTGTCGGCGGTGTCATGCGGCGGGGTATCTGGACGAGCGGGTGTCGGTGCCCCAGTTGCTGCTGCCCGACCCCGACGCGCCGTTGCCGCGCATCCTGCTGATGGGGCAGGCACCCAGCGCCCAGGGGACACGCGCGGCCATGCCGTTCGCCGGGATCGGCGGCGAGAAGCTGCGGAGCTGGGTCGCCCAGGCCGGGATCGCCCCCGACGACTTTTTCCGCCGGATCACCTTCAGCGCCGTGACCAAGTGCTTCCCCGGCCCGGCGCGGGGTGGCAAGGGTGACCGCGTGCCCAGCCCCGCCGAACAGGCCCTTTGCCGCCCCTGGACCGACGCGATCCTGGCCGCCTACGACCCCGCCGTGATCTTGCTGGTCGGCACGCTGGCGATCAAGACCTTCCTGGGCAGCAAAGCGCCGCTGACCGAACTGGTCGGCCACGGCTTTGAGCGCCAGGGACGGCACTTGCTACCCCTGCCCCACCCCTCCGGCGTGTCCACCTGGCTCAACGCCCCGGCCAACGTGGCGCGGGTGGACGCGGCGATGGCCGTGCTGCGCGGCTGGATCGCGGAGTTGGGGTTGTGAGGCGGGCACATGATCGTGTACCATAGAAAGTGCCCGTTCCAAGAGACGCGTAGCCCTGTTCGCCTATAACAGGAGGAGATTTCCCTATGACAGCGGTGGTTGAGCAGATCCGGGGGCAAAACCCCAAGCAGCGCCAGCAGCTTATTATTGATGTATTCCATGACGGGTTCGGTGACCTCATTCGGGCCGACCCCAGCGCGTTTCGCGGCAAGTTCCGCAAGATGGCGGCGACGCCGTTCGCCTTCTACCGGGGCAGCGCCGTGCTGTTCTACGCCGATATGGCGAAGGACGACGACCCGTTTGTGAACGACCAGACCAGCCGGATCTGGATCCAGGGCGACCTGCACGCCGAAAACTTCGGCACCTACATGAACAGCGAAGGCGTGCTGGTCTTCGACGTGAACGACTTTGATGAGGCGTATGTGGGGCCGTTCACCTGGGACCTCAAGCGGCTGGCGGCCAGCCTGGCCCTGCTTGGCTACCAGAAGGCGCTGAGCGACGACGAAATCCGCCAGATGATCGAGGCGGTGACCCGCAGCTACATCGAGCAGGTGGCCCGCTTCGCCAGCGGCCAGCACACGGGCCAGTTTGCCCTCACCCTGAGCAATACGCAGGGCAAGCTGCTCGACGTGATCCGGGCGGCGCGAGTCAACTCGCGCTGGCAGTTGCTCCAGGCCAACACCACGATCAACGATTTTGACCGCCGCTTCACGTTGAACGCCGACACCCGCGCGGTGGATGACACCACCCGCCAGAAGGTGCTGGATGCGTTCGCGCAGTACCTGACGACCATCCCCAAGGGCAAACGCTTTGCCGCCGTGAACTACAAGGTCAAAGATATCGTGGCGCGGCGGGGCGTGGGCATCGGCAGCGCGGGCTTGCCCTCGTTCAACCTGCTGGTGGAGGGGCCGACCCAGGCGTTGGAAAACGACATCCTGCTCTATATGAAGCAGGCCCAGGTGGCCGCGCCCAGCCGGGTGGTCACCGACCCGAAGATCCGCGACTACTTTGAGCACAACGGCCACCGCACCGTCCTCTCCCAACGCGCTTTGCAAGCGTATGCCGATCCGTGGCTGGGCTACACCGCCATTGACGGCGTGGGCCAACTGGTGGCCGAGGTGTCGCCCTACACCGCCGACCTGGAGTGGGACGACATCAATGATGTGGACGACATTATCCAGGTGCTGGGCTACCTGGGGCAGGCCGTCGCCAAGATCCACTGTGTGTCCGACGTGGACAGCGACCAGACCCTGGTGCCGTTCTCCACTGACCAGGCGCTCCACGCGGCGCTCCAGGGCAAAGAAGATGCGTTCGTGCAGGAGATGATCACCTTCGGCCAGAGCTACGGCGACGTGGTCCGCGACGACTATCGCCTGTTCATTGATGCGTTCCGAAACCACCAGATCGCGGGCGTGTAGCAGGGGCCAGGGGTCGGGGGTCGGGGATCAGGAAGATATCAGGAGATCGTTACATTGAATATCGAAGTGGACAACGACGAAGCACAAACCGAATCGACCGACCCCCGACCCCCGGCCCCCGACCCCCGCGAAGCATTCCGCCCCGACCCGCCCACTGCGCCGCTCCAGCGGATCGAGGTGCGGACGCCGTTCGCGGTGGGCACGGTCAACGTCTACGTGTCGCAAGCGGGGCCGCTGACGCTGGTGGACACCGGGCCGAACACGCCCGAAGCGTGGGAAGACGTGGAAGCCGGGCTGGCAAAGCTCGGCTATGCGGTCAGCGATATCGAGCGCATCTTCATCACCCACGGGCATGTGGACCACTGGGGGCTGGTCGGGCGGCTGGTGGCGGCGTCGGGCGCGGCGGTGTGGGCGCACCGCTCGCTGGAGCCGTGGCTGCGCGACCCCCAGGGCGAGGTGACCCGGCGGCTGGCTTTCAGCACCCTCCTCTGCGGCGAACTGGGCGTGCCCCCCGGCGAAATGGTGGCGGTCAACGGGGGGATCAAGTGGGTCAACACGTTCATCAGTGGGCCGGTCGCCCCCGCCGGGCTGTGGGACGACGGCGACACGGTGGAACTGGCGGGCTACACCTGGGAGGTGCTCTACACCCCCGGCCACGCCATCACCCACGTCTGCTTCTACCAGCCCGAACTCCGGGCGCTCCTGTCCGGCGACCACCTGCTGGGCACGATCACCTCGAATCCGCTGATCGAAGCGCCCTTGCCGGGGCACAGCGCCCGCCCGCGCACCCTGCCCGACTACATCGTGGAGCTGGAACGGGTGGCGGCACTGCGGGTGCTGTGGGTCTACCCCGGCCACGGCGCGCCGTTCGGCGGCCACCGCAAGCTGATCAAGGAGCGGCTGGTCTTCCATGATCGCCGCGCCGCCAAGCTGCTCGGCTTCCTGGCCGACGGCCCGGCCTCGGTCTACGACCTCACCCGCCGCCTGTTCCCCACCCTGGCCGGGGTCGAACTCTTCCTCGGCCTGTCCGAAACGCTGGGCCACCTCGATCTGCTGGAAGACCGGGGGCAGGTGACGGTGGGGGCGGTCGGGCGGGTGTGGCAGTACGCTGCGGTCGGGGAGTAGCCCGGCGCTTAGGCCACCGGAGGCCGAGTCATGCCCCGATGCTAAATTTTCCCATATTTGGAATGGTCCTGTTTCCGCCAAAGATCGGGAAGTGGCTGCCGGATTTCCCGGCACCGGCACGATAGTGTTTAGGCAGAGCAGTATCTGACATACAACAACAAAGGGAGAAAACCGCGCATGGGAACTGTCACATCCAAAGATGGTACGAAGATCGCCTTTGATCGGTCCGGTGAGGGACCGGCGGTCATTCTCGTCGCCGGGGCGACGCAATATCGCGCGTTTGGTCCGTGGTCGGCGCAACTGGCGGCCCTGCTCGCCCCGCATTTCACGGTGCTGGACTATGATCGCCGGGGGCGCGGTGACAGCGGCGACACGCTGCCGCTTGCCGTCCAACGCGAGATTGAAGACATCGAAGCCCTTATTGATGAAGCGGGGGGATCGGCATTTGTACTGGGGCTTTCCTCTGGTGCCGCCCTGGCGATGGAAGCGACCATCGCGCTCAGCCCCAAAATCAAGAAGCTGGCGATGTACGAAGCGCCATACAACGCGGACGAGTCCGTCCGGCAAAGCTGGGTCGAGTACCGAAAACAGCTCAGCGAGGTGCTGGCGGCAGATCGGCGCGGCGATGCTGTGGCCCTCTTTATGACGCGGGTGGGGATGCCCGCCGATCAGGTGGAGGGAATGCGCCACGCGCCCTTCTGGCCCCTGATGGAAGGGGTCGCGCCCACACTGGCCTACGACGCCGCCGCGCTGGGCGACGAGGCCGATGTGCCCGTCGCGCACGCCGCCGAGGTAGCGGTGCCGGCCCTGGTCATGGACGGTGGGGCGAGCTACCCGTTTATGCACACCACCGCCACGGCGCTGGCCGAGGCCATGCCGCACGGACAGCACCGCACCCTGGCCGGGCAAACGCACCAGGTGGACGAGGCGGTGCTGGCCCCCGTGCTGATCGAGTTCTTCGGGGGCAGCCCCCACGCCTGATCCCTGATCCCTGACCCCCTTAGATCCGTTCATACCTATTTCTCCTATTTGTAGGATAGGGCTCTGCCCATTGAAGGTCGGGTTGCCGCAAGCGTTGGGGTCACCCGACCCTCAATGGGCAGAGCCCTATCTACAGACGGTACAAGGATTATGAACAGATCGCCCTGATCCCGCCTTGCGGGGAAGCCGCCCCTTCTCTATAATGAGCAGGGGCAGATCGATCCAGCCGCGTACTACTCCTGCCCACCCTACCCGCAATTTCGCAACCGGCAGGGGGCGCTATGGATCCGCAGCAGATAGGCGAGGGCGAGCACCACGAAGAGGGGGCGGTCAGCGGGTGGACGCTGGCCGGGGTGGTGGCCGGGTTTTCGCCCAGTGCGGTCCTCTCCCTGCTGAATTTGCAGCGGGTGCGGGGCGATTTCCGCCTGGAGAACCACACCATTGTCGCCCATGTCTATGTGGATGGCGGCGAGGTGGTGGACGCCGTGCTGGGCCGCGATCGGGGGGTCGCAGCCCTCTTCTATGCCCTGAGCTGGACCAGCGGGCGCTTCTTTTTCATCCCCGGCCCGGTCCCGCCGCGCACGATCCGGCTGTCGCTGCCGGTGATTCAGGTGCGGGCGGCGTTGTGGATGGACCGCTGGCGGCTGCTGGATCAGGTGTTCCCCACCATCTGGCACCGGGTGGGCCTCCACGGGCAACCGCCCGGCGAAGTGACGATCCAGCCGCACCAGTGGCAGGTGTTGACCCGCATCGTGGCCGAGCCGGTCAGCATCGTGCGCCTGGCCGCGCTGCTCAACCAGGATGTGATGGCGATGGCGCGCATCGCGGCGGAACTGGTCAATATGGGCATGGCCGTCGTCCTCCCCCCTGACGACGATGAGACGGGCAGCGAGCAGCGAGCAGCGAGCAGCGAGTAGGCAGCAGGCAGCAGCGAGTAGGCAGCAGGCAAGTAGGCCGCAGAGCAGGGTTGTTGACCCCGGCGTCCTGTGTAGTCGGTCAAGTGTCATAGTCACCCCGGCTGGCATCCTGAGCGCAGCGAAGGATCTTGTTCGGGCGGCTTGATTGTTGGGGAAAATCCCGATCTACGTTAACGATCGAGACCCCCCAACAAGATCCTTCGCTGCGCTCAGGATGCCAGGGTTGGGTTCCCCAGCACCGCGGGACGTTGCAACTGCCCGGCGGGGTGCTATACGAGCGAGCACCCGGCAAACACCGCAAGGCCAGCAGACAGCGAGGATTTGATGGCCCAATCCCTTCCTACCCCAGCTATTGAGGTTCCCGATAGGCAGAAGACCCCCTCCCCCGGAACGGCGGCCCGACCCGGCGTGCCCTGGTGGGTACATGCCGGGGTGATCGCCGTCGTGGTGGGGATCACCCTTTATATCAGCGCGGGGATGTGGGGCTGGACCTATGATGATGCCTTCATCATCTACCGCTACGCCCGCAACTTCGCCGCCGGGCTGGGCATGGTCTACAACCCCGGCGAGCACTACCTGGGCACCAGCTCGGCGGGCTACACCCTGCTCCTGGCCGCGATGCACCTGCTCGCGCCGGGGGCGGATTTCCTGACGCTGGGCAGCGTGGTCAGCAGCGCGGGGCTGGCAGCAGGCGGGGTGCTGATGTGGCTGATCGGGGTGCAGGCGCGGACGCCGCTGGTGGGCGGGCTGGCCGCGCTGCTCACCGTCGCCAATCCGCTGCTGGTGCAGATGTGGGGCGGCGAGATGCACCTGCTGGTGCCGCTGGTGCTGGGGAGCATCTGGTGTTATGCGCGGGGGGCCGGGGTCGCCACCGCTGTGCTGGTGGCCCTGGCGATCCTGACCCGGCAGGACAGCGTGGTCCTCATCCCGCTGCTGGGCACGCATTACCTGTGGACGCGGCGACGGCTGCCGCTGGTCCCGCTGCTGGCGGGCGGGCTGATCCTGCTGCCGTGGGGCCTCTATTGCTGGGTATTCTTCGGTTCACCCCTGCCCGGCACGCTGGAAGCCAAGATCGCCCAGGGCCAGGCCGGCTGGCCCTACTTCCTCAGCGGCGCGATCGACTGGCTCAGCATCACGGTCATCCCCAATCCGCAGGTGCAGCCGCTTCTCCAGCGGACCATGCTAGCGTTGTTGGCGCTGGGAGCGTTAGGGCTGGGGGTGGCCGCGTTGCGTCGCCGCCCGGTCACCTCCTGGCTGCTGGTGCTGGGCTGGGTCGCCCTGTTCTCGGTGGGCTACACCGCCCTGCGCGTCGCCTTCTACGGCTGGTACGCGATCCCGCTGGCGATTGGCTGGGCTATTCTGCTCGCCTGGGGGCTGGGCAGTACGGCGCAGGCGGTCGCGGCGCTGGTCGTGATGGGCTGGCGGCGGGTGCGGCGCGCTCCCGGCACACCGGACAATAGCCCACCGCGCCCGGATCGGGTGCTGGCGGGGCTGCGGCTGGTCGGGATGGCCGGGGTGCTGCTGGTGCTCGTGCCGCCCATTACGGGCCAGGTGCGCGATTTTGCGAGGATCCAGATCGTCTCCCACCGGGTCACCGACCTGTACCAGCGGGCCGGGGAATGGCTCGCCGCGCATGGCGGCCCGGCCACCTCGGTGGGCTATCTGGAGGTCGGAGAGATCGGCTACTATAGCCAGGCACGGGTGATCGACCTGCTGGGGCTGGTCACGCCGGGGGCGGCGGGGCATGTGGCCGCCCACGATTATGAATGGACCATCCAGCGCTATGGGCCGGAGTATTATCTGGCGAACGACCGCTTTGAGGGCACGCCGCAGGCCGAGGGGAGCCTGACTCACCTGTCGCACGAAGCCTGGTTCATCGCCGCCTACAGCCCGGTGCTAACCCTGATCGATCATCGCGGGGGCGACCCGGCCACCTATCATATGACCATCTACCAGCGGCAGCCGGGGGCCGTCCTGCCGCCGCCCCTGCGGCCCGTGCTCTACCAGTGGCACACCCAGCAGCCTTTGCCGCTCGTCCCGACGACCCCGCCCGCGCAGCGCCCCGGCCAGACGTTCACCATGCCTGCCGCCAACCTGAGCGCGCTGACCTTGCAGATCGGCAAGCCTGATCCGGCGGAGCGCGGCACGCTGGTCCTGCACCTGCGCCACGCGCCGGACGATGGGACGGACCTGCGCCGGGTGGAAGTGCCGATGAGCGCGATCCCGGTCCAGGCCAATGCCTGGCTGGCCCTGCGCTTCGCGCCGATCCCCGACTCGGCGGGGCAGACCTATTTTTTCACGGTCGAGATCGTGGATGCGCCTGCGGACCAGCGCCCGGTTTATGTCTGGACGGCGACCGACGACCTCTTGCCGGGCGGCAGCCGGATGGCAGGCACGACGCCCGCGCCCGGCGATCTTTGCCTGCGGGTGTCGGTGCCGGACGAGCGATGAGCAGTGAGCAGCGAGCAGCGAGTAACGAGGGATCAGGGATCAGGGATCAGGGGGTCGGGGGTCGGGAGGCAGGGATGGGGGGAGCGTTGGGGGTGGTGATTCGGGAGGCGACGGAAGGGGACCAGGCGGCGATCCGGGTGATTATCCGGGCGGCGCAGTTGAACCCGCTGAGCCTGGACTGGCCGCGCTTTATGGTGGCCGAGGACGGCCCGGAGATCGTCGGAATCGGGCAGGTCAAGCCGCATTCGGACGGCAGCCGCGAACTGGCCTCGATCGCCATTATCCCCAGCCGCCAGCGACAAGGGTTGGGCCGGAGGATCATCCGTGCCCTGCTGGCCCGCGAAACCGGGCCGCTCTACCTGGTCTGCATGGACCACAACGATAGCTATTACCAGCAGTTCGGCTTCCGCCGCGTGGATGACGCTGCCGCCCTTCCGCCCGCGCTGCGCCGCATCTACCGGTTCGGGCGGGCGGCCACCGCAGTGGCGATCCGGCTCGCCCGGCAGCAGGGCCGGTTGATCGCGATGTACCGCCCGGCCCCGCCGGAATCTACGTCGATCGGGCCGTGAGGCGCGGGCCGGAGGGCTTGATCAGGAACTGGCTGCCCACCAGCACCAGGGCCACGACCGCCGCCGCGATGCCCGCCGCGCCCGCGACTAGCGGGGCGTCGGCCTGTTGCACCACAATCCCGACGAACGCCCAGACCAGCACCAGCAGATAGGCCGCGTCGCGCCGGGTGAAGGCGATAAAGGCGGCAATCAGTGTGCCCACCGCCAGCAGGACGACCGCCCAGATCTGCCCGCCCGTGCCGATGTCGCGCCAGCCGAGGTAATAGAGCAGGTCGGTGACATTGGCGATGGTCGCCACGGTGATCCAGCCGAGGTAGATGCTGAACGGCACATGGACCAGCCAGCGCGCGGCGGTACTCACCCGCTCCCGGCCCTCGGCCAGCCGCAGGTAGATAACGAGCAGGCTGCCCAGCACGGTGCCCATCGCCAGGATGGTCAGCGGGAAGAGTTCATAATGCCAGAAGAAGATCCAGAGGGTGTTCGCCGCGCAGGACAGGATGTAGGGCCAGCCAATGCGGCGCAACACCGGGTTGGCGCGCTGGGCGGGTAGTGCCTGGTAGATGGTGTAGCCGAGCAGTGCCAGGTAGATCACACCCCAGATGGCGAACACGTAGCCTGCCGGGACGAAGTAGACCGGGAAACTGTCCGAAATCGAGGCGGTAGTGTGCCCGTTAAGCGGCAGGGTGTTCGCCAGGCCGTTGACGCCGAGGGTGACGACCGTACCGATGATGACCAGAATCTGGCGCAGCAGATCGTTCCCCTGCACCCGGTTCGCTGTTAAGGATGTCATAAGTGTACCTCATTACATGGTATTTGCTTTGATCTACACGGCGTGGCAACAGGCGGTTTTACCGGGCGGTCAGTCGGGCAGGCCGAGTACGTAGCGGCGCAGGGCGAGGGCGACTCCATCGTGATCGTTGTCGGCGGTGAGCGCCCCGGCGGCGGCCTGGATCGCGGGCGGCGCGTTCGCCATGACCACGCCCAACCCGGCAGCAGCCAGCATCGGCAGGTCGTTATAGCTGTCCCCGATGGCGAGGGTGGCACTGAGCGGCAGGCCCATCCGCGCCGCCAGCCATTCGAGCGCCGCCCCTTTGCTCACGCCGGGGGCCAGGAACTCATAGAAGACACGGCTGGTGCGGACCACGGTGAGCGTGGGGGCGAAGGCGGCCTGGAGCGCGGCCTCGATAGCGGCGGTTTGGGGGTCGGCGGTATCCAGCACGGTCAGGATTTTGACGAACGGCCAGCCGTCGGCCTCGGCCCGCCGCCCCACATCAGGCAGCACCGTTGGCTGGGGTTCGTGGATATCGAGCAGGATATCAATGCGCGGGTCACGCACGGGGGTGTAGATGGTGTGCGGCGTGTAGACGGCCACCGGCAGGCCGTACCCTTCCAGCGCGGCCACCACTGCGGCCACCGCTTCCCCGCTCATGGGAGACACATGGAGGACCGCCTCGTCCGCCGCGTCCATCACCACCGCTCCGTTGTTCAGGATCTGCGGCCCGTCCAATCCCAGCGCGGCCACAATCGGCGCGGCGGACATGAACAGCTTGCCGGTGGCGATTGCCACGGTGACGCCCGCCGCCGTGCAGGCCGCGATGGCCGCCGCATTCCCTGGCGAGAGCCGTGCCCGGCTGTCGAGCAGCGTGCCGTCGAGGTCAATAGTGACGAGGCGATATGGGGGTTGGGGTTGGGGCATGAGGTTTGAGGTTTGAGGTTTGAAGTGTGAGGTACGAGGTAGGAGGTACGGCGAAGCACTGTTGAACTTCTAGTTTTTCTTATACCTCGTACCTCGTACCTCGTACCTCGTACCTCGTCAAAACACTTCTTCGTTCCAATCCAACATAATCGCCCGGACGGTTTCGCCGGGCTGGACGAGGCGTTGGGCGGCGGGGACGATCAGCAGGGCGTTGCCACGAGTCAGCGAGGTGATCATGCCGGAGCCTTGCTCGCCGGTGGAGGTGGCGCGGTAGCCCTCCGTATCGCCCGGCTCCACCCAGGCGCGGATGTAGTAGTCGCGTCCCGAGGTGTTCTCGATCGGCGAGGTGACGGTGGCCTGGACGACAGGGCGATAGAGGCGGGTGTGCCCCAGCATCGTGCGGATCGCCGGGCGCCCGAACAGCTCCATGCTGACCAGCGATGACACCGGGTTGCCGGGCAGCCCCATCATCGGGATCCCCCGGATGCGCCCAAAGGCCAGCGGCTTGCCCGGCTTCATCCGCACCTGCCAGAAGTGCATCTGCCCTTCGGCGTTCAGCACATCCTTGACGATGTCATAGTCGCCCACCGACACGCCCGCCGAGGTGACAAACAGGTCGGGTTGGGCGGCGAACCCGGCCTCGATCCGTTCTTGCAAGGCGGCCAGGGTGTCGCGGGCGATGCCGAGCCGGATCGGGATGCCGCCCCAGGCGGCCACCTGCGCGGCGAGGGCGTAGCTGTTGGCATCGTGGATCTGGCCGGGAGCGAGCGGTTCCGCCGGGTCCACCAGTTCGTCGCCGGTGCCGAGGATGGCGACGCGGGGGCGGCGGTGGGTGGGAACGGTCGGCTGGCCGATGGCCGCCAGCAGGGCGATTTCGGCGGGGCGCAGCACGGTGCCCGCCGCCAGGACCGTCTGCCCGGCGCGCACATCCTCGCCTGCCGGGCGCACATTGTCCCGCGCCACAACCGGCTGGTAGACCTCGACAGCCCCCCCTTCCGTGTCGGCGGCCCGCCAGGTGTCTTTGCCCGCCTCGGCAGTCGGCATCTTCTCGGTGAACAGGGCCGTCCCCTCGCTGGTTTCCTCGAAGCGGACCACGGCATCGGCCCCGTCGGGCACCGGCGCGCCGGTCATGATGCGGATCGCCGTGCCGGGCGCGACAGTCAGCCCCGGCACGTAGCCCGCCGCCACGTAGCCGATCACCCGCAGCCGCACGGGCGCTTCGCGGGTCGCCCCGGCGACATCGGCGGCCCGCACGGCGTAACCGTCCATGGCCGAGTTGGCAAACGGCGGAAGGGTCAGAGCCGATACGACCGGCGCGGCCAGCACCCGGCCCGTGGCCTCGTGCAGCGGGGTCGGCTCGGGCGGCAGGGGGGCGAAATGGCCGAGGATGTATTCCAGGGCTTCAGCGACGGTGATGCTGGTGCGTTGGGTGGTGATCATGGGGCGGCTCCTTACGCGACTATTATACACCACGAAGGACACAGAGGGCACGACGCAAACGGGCTGGATTCGGCACATATGCTATAATGGAGCATGGACACTTACACCGAAATTCCCCTCCGCCCCCGCGGCTGAACATCCCGCCGAACCCCGATTGGGTGCAATTACCCATGCACCGGCCTATGGCGACTTATGGCCTGCTGGGAGTGATCGCCCTGGTCTTTATCGCCGTCTCGATCTATGGCGGCGGCATCAACGGCACCGAGAATATCAACGTGCTGATTACCGCCGGGGCGAAGTACAACCCCTATATCATCGAGCGGCACGAATACTGGCGGCTGATCACGGCGATGTTTCTGCATATCGGCATCCCCCACATCCTGATCAATAGCTGGTCACTCTACATCCTCGGCGTGCTGATCGAACGCTTCTACGGCACCGGGCGTTTCCTGGCGATCTACTTCATCGCCGGGCTGGGCGGCAGCATCGCCAGCTTCGCCCTCAGCCCGAACAGTGTGTCGGCGGGCGCGTCGGGGGCCATCGTCGGCCTGCTGGGGGCGATGATCGCCTACTTCGGGCTGCACCGCGAGCTGCTGGGGGCGCAAGGGCGGTCCTACCTGCTGAACGGGCTGTTCAACGTCGGCTTCATGGTCGTCTCCGGCTTTGTCCTGTCGGGAGTGGTCGATAACTGGGCACACCTGGGCGGGCTGTTCACCGGGCTGATCGCCGGGCTGGCCCTCACCCCCCGCTACCGCCCTGGGCGGCAGATTGCCCCCGGCGAGCGCTTGCTGGAGAATGCCCAGCCCGCCTGGGTACCCTGGGCGACCACAGCAGGGCTGACCGCCGTGACGGTGCTGGTCTTCTTCGCTGCTTTGCGCGTGGTCGGTGGGTGACGAGCAGCGAGTTGCGAGCAGCGAGTTGCGAGTTGCCTGATGCGTGATACGTGATGCGTAAATTGGGAGCAGGCAACCTATTTGTTCGTTGGGAGGCCGCCTGAACACTCAGTCCTCAGTCCTCAGTCCTCAGCCCTCGTCCGCCCGCTCCCTGCGCGACCGGGTGGTGCGGGCCGTGTTCCGCTCGCCGCCGGTCACGGATCGCCCGGTGCGGCGCATCCTGGTCATCCGGCCCGATCAGGTGGGCGACTTGCTCTTTGCCACCCCGGCCCTGGCCCGGCTGCGCGAAGCGTTCCCGGCGGCGCATATTACCGGGCTGATCGGGCCGTGGGGGCGCGGGACGGTATGGGAGCGCCTGCCGGAGTTGAACGCGGTGCAGATCTGCCCGTTCCCCGGCATCGTCGCCCGGCCCGTCCGCCCGTGGGACCCCTATGTGACGCTCCGCACGGCGGCGGACACGCTCCGCCCCCAGGCGTTCGACCTGGCGCTGGTCTTGCGCTTCGACTACTGGTGGGGGGCGCTGCTGGCCGAGCAAGCGGCCATCCCCCACCGCTGGGGCTACAGCCTGCCGACCATGCACGCCTACCTGAGCGTGGCCGAGCCGTACTGGCCGGGGCGGCACGAGGTGGAGCAAAACCTGAACCTGGTCGAAGCCGCCATCGCCGCTGCCGCCGCCGGGACGCTGCCCGTGCTGCACGGCGAACTGGGGGCGACCGAGCCGGAGCCGGTGGACCGGGCGCACGGCACCCCGCCGCTCTTTTTCCCCCTCACCGATGCTGAACGCGCCTGGGCCGCCGCGCACCGTCCCGCCGCCGAGGGGCTGCGGGT
>JBBSAN010000018.1:0-21600 GCA_038252265.1 Chloroflexia bacterium | reverse complement strand
GGGGGTGACGTTGTTTTTATTGTAGCGAACACAGGTAAAAGCGCCGGTAGACAACGGTCAATAAGCGGTGAAAATCGGCCCCAGCCCTACCCGGTCAGCCCCGCCACGTTATCCCCAATGTTTACCCGCTGTTTACCCGCTGTTCACCTGCAACCACCGGGATATTCACCCGCCCCTGCGATAATAAACTTGAACATGAAACCAACAGACGATATTAACCTTTGCATCAGTAGGAGAACGCACCATGGATACCGTAACCCAGATCAACAACCTTCTGCTGCAAGTGGAACACGCCGCCGTGGCCCTCACCACTCCGCAGCATCCTGACGTCGAGTTGCACCTGGAAATCGATTGCACCCTGCCAGGTGCCGAGGGCATTGTGGATTGCGCCCTGACCGAAGCCCACATGACTGCGACCGGCCTCGATGCAACCCTGACCCCAGTCCACAGCCATTGCGTGAAATGCGGCGCGGTCTACAGCATCGCGCACGCCGCCCACGACGTCCATTGTCCGACCTGCGCGGCGCAGAACGCGGCTCCCGACCACAGCGCCGCGTAGCCCGACCTACAAAAGAAAAAGAAGCCGAGGGGAAGCTGTTGCGATGCAACAGCTTCCCCTCTTTTGTGCCCAATCCGCCGGGAAAAGCGAGAGAAAACAGGTGCCAGGCACCTGTTTTCTCTCGCTTTTGTGCGCTGTCCGTGTTTGTCAGTGTTTTGTCAGTGGGCGTGCGTTACAATCCGGATTGTAAAGATAGTCGTTGCCGCCGCCGGATTTAGGGGAACGCAGAGTCCAAAGGGTGACAGTCACCGGGTGGTCCTGATAAGCTTGTCAGTGTTTTGTCAGTGCCCCCGATCTACAATGGCGGCGTAGGAAGCAAGGAACCAGGCAGACAGCCAAAAGACTTAACCAAGAGGAGCATCTAATCTAATGAAAACCCTGCTCGTGAAGACCGGCCTGATGAAAATCGACCCGCGTATTGTTTATTTGCTGCTGATGCTCGGCGCGTTAGCGGCGGGCGCTGGTGCCCCGATCAGCCTCGACGGCTTCAGTATGCCGTAAGCAGGCCGGAGTTGCGAGTGAATAGACGGAGACTAGGCGCATGATCCTGATGCTGGTGCCGCTCGCCGCATTTCTGTTAGGAGTGATCTGCGGGGGCAGGCCCGAGGCCTTGTTGCGTTTACCTGTGCGCTGGGCCTGGCTGGTGTTCATCGCCTTTGGCGTCCAATGGGTGCTCATCCGCATTCCCACGCTGGAGCCACACCCGGCCCTGGGAATGGCCCTGGTCGCATCGTACAGCGTGCTCCTCGTCTTTATGGTGCTCAACCGGCGGCTGCCGGGGCTGGGACTGGCGGGGGCCGGCACCCTACTTAACCTGATCGCGATTGTGGCGAACGGCGGCTTTATGCCGACGACTGCGGCGACGCTCGTAGCGGCGGGGCTGGAGCGGACCCACATGGTCCTGGGGCAACGGGTGCTGGGCAGCAAAGATATTTTGCTGTCTCCGGGCAGCGCACCGTTGGCCTGGTTGGGCGACACAATGACCCTGGTGTGGCCCATTCCCCAGGCGTTCAGTGTGGGAGATATTCTTGTAGCCATGGGTGTTGGCGCACTGGTCTTCTTTGGGACGCAGCCGCGGGGGAGGCGAACCAGGGATACCGGAAAAACCGGTGCGGGGCCACATCCGGGGGCAGGGTTTGCCGCTGAGGCCCAGCCTATCCCTGATCCCAGGCATCCCATGCAGTGAGGAGAGAATTCATGTCCGTTCGTGGTTTACAAACCTTGCTCGTTACCACCGTGACCGATCGGCAGCGCAAGGATGCGCTCCTGTGTGGTTGCCCCACCGCCTATGAGGGCTTTGAATTATCGGATCGTGAAGTATCGGCACTGATGCATATCCAGGCGGCCACCCTGGAAGAGTTTGCCCACCAGGCGCACCGGCTCTTCTACGGCGAAGACCTCGCCCTGGAAGGTGATCAGCCCATCCAGCGACGGCAGCCTGCGGCACGCAGGCGGGCCAGTGCCTGAAGGCTGCAACTAGCGAAGCGAGGAAACAAGAACCATCTGCCGGTAGGGGGCCGCCTCCCACCGGTCGGGGCTGGCGAGGTTGGGTGAACGATGCGTTCGACAGCCACCAGCTCCACACCAGGGACCGTAACCGCAGATCCATCTGCACGACAAGCACATAATGTTTGCTGGCTCAGAGACGCTTTGACAGACCACTGGCCGATCCATCCGGACTTGGACAGCATGCAGACTGGCAGATCGGGAGCACCATGGCAATTCGGAATTACATGCGGCCACGGCCTCTGCACGAGGATCAGGACGTGAATGCGCCCCCGCCGGACGAGCAGCGCGCGGGTTGGCGACTCGGCCCGCGCCAATTCTGGGCGATCTTCGAACATGCCCAGGACGCCATGTGGATCGTGGACGAGGCACAGCGGATCGTGGCAGCCAACCCCGCCGCCTGTCGCTTGTGCGGCATGACGCGCGCCGCGCTGTTGCAGCATCGCTTTGTCGATCTGCTGGCCCCGCCCACGGTGCTGGCCTTTCAACGTGCCTGGCAAACACTGGCCGGACAGGGCCACTTCGACTCGGCCTTCCAGTTCCGCGCGGCGGATCGCACATTGCACGAGGCCGAAGTCACCGCCACGGCTAATTTTCTGCCCGGCCAGCATCTCATGGTGGCACGTGACGTGACCCTGCAAACCTGGGCACTGGCGCAGGCGGAGCGCCAGAAGGCGCGGCTCGCCGCGCTGCGTACGGTTGACCACACCCGCACCACCAGCCGCGATCTCCTCGGCACCCTCAACACCATTCTGGATCAGGTCCTTGTTCAGCTAGAGGTAGACGCCACCGCCGTATTACTGCGCCACGCACCAACCGCCGCGCTGACCTATGCCGCGGCGCGCGGCATCGAGAACGACCGGCTGGGCCAGGTATGGATGCAAGTGGAGAGCGAGTACGCACGGCAAGCAATCGCCGCCCAGCGCCCGATTTATGTTCCCGACCTGGCGGCAACCGCCGAGGGGCTACTGGCTGCCCCGGAGGCCGGGGCCGGGTTCACCACCTACTATGCGCTGCCGCTGATCGCCAATGACCAGGTGCAAGGGGTACTGGAGATCTTCCACCGCACCCCCTTGTGCCTGCCGCCCGAGGACATGGAGTTTCTGGCGACCCTGGCCGACCAGGCGGCCATCGCCATCGACAATGCGGGCCTCTTCCGCGACCTGCAACGCTTCAATCAGGAACTGGGGCTGGCCTATGAAACCACACTGGAAGGCTGGTCCCGCGCATTGGATCTGCGCGACCGCGAAACCGAAGGGCACACCAAGCGGGTCACCGAACTGACCTTGCGGCTGGCCCAGACCCTGGGCGTGAGTGGGAACGAACTGGTCCATATCCGGCGCGGGGCGCTGCTCCACGACATCGGCAAAATGGGCATCCCCGACTCCATCTTGCTCAAGACTGGCCCACTCACCCCAGAAGAGTGGGTGATCATGCAACGGCACCCCGTCTACGCCCATGACTTGATGGCCCCGATTGCCTTCTTACGCCCGGCCCTCACCATCCCCTATTACCACCACGAACGCTGGGACGGCAGTGGCTACCCGCACGGCTTGCGCGGCCAGGACATCCCCTGGGCGGCGCGCATCTTTGCGGTGGTGGACGTGTGGGACGCGCTCTGCTCGGATCGCCCCTACCGCCCGGCCTGGCCCCCCGCCCAGGTCCGCGCCCACATCCAGGCCCTCGCCGGTATCCACTTCGACCCCGACGTGGTCGCCGCCTTTTTGAAGACCCTCTCCCCCCGCTAAGGTAGCACCACACTTAACCGTGGTCGTGCCTGGTTTAGAGCACAAATCCGTGCCTGCGCGCGTATCGGACCACGGTTAAGTGTGGTGCTACTTCCGATCCGGCGAGGCGGCCTATTACCTAATTACTCTGATTCTCCAACTGATTCCCTATTCGGGCGATGTGCTAGATCGAATTCTAGCTACGAAAATCGGGCATGATCCCAGGCTCTTAGGCCCAATGCCTGCCTGGTTGGTGCCTGGTACGCAAAGAACTAGCACATCGCCCTATTCGTTGGCCGGAGGGGCGGGGGTCAATTTAGGGCTGGCCGTCTTCCGGCCACGATCCTTCTATCAGGGTAGCAAGTGGTTGGGCTTCCCAAAGGAAGCGATCTTGGACGTGTTCAGAATATATGTGCTTGTGGTACCGCTTTTTCTCCTGGCGTCGCTATGGGAGTTTTTGGCGCGGTGAAGAGGCTCCCACGCATCGCTCGACGAGGATGAATCAGCGATCAGTAGAACTCTCGTGCTGGAAATGGCACTGGTTTCAGGCCGCATTCGGACCTCACCAGTGGGATCACGGTACCTGGCGTCAGCGTGACTAGCTCAGCGATGGGGATTAATGGCCCTCAAACGTCATGGGCCATTAATCCCAGCCCATTAAACACCTGGTTTGAGGCGCGGCACGAAACCCCCGGCTCGGGACAGCCGGCGGATTGTAAGAATGTACAAATTCGAGCGAAGCGCCCGCCCGTCCCCCCGCAGGTCACGTTTTCACCAAATTTACACCTGTATTCACCGGCCCCGCAACAGGGGCCGGATATAATAACCTCCATAGGCCCTGATAGCAAGCCGATCGATTGACGTCGTAGACCGGGCCAGGAGGAGTATCAATGAAGATTCTGATTGTGGATGACGAGCCGAGCATTGTCGAAGCGATCACGATTGGCCTGGAGTTGCAGTGGGAGGATGTGCACGTCATCAGCGCGCCGGATGGCGAAACGGGGTGGCAGAAGTTCATCCAGGAGGCCCCCAACCTGACTCTGCTCGACGTGAATCTGCCCCACATGAGTGGCTGGGAAGTGCTCACGCGGGTGCGCGAGGTGTCGGACGCGCCGGTGATTATGCTCACGGCGCGCGGCGAAGAGTTGGACAAGGTGAAGGGGCTGGAACTGGGGGCCGATGACTACCTGACCAAGCCGTTCAGCCACCTGGAATTGTTCGCCCGGATCAAAGCCGTGATGCGGCGGGCCAGCGCGGTGGCTCCGGCCAGCGGGCTGCCCTCATTCGTTAGTGGCGACCTGTCCGTGAACTACGATAGCCACGAGGTGACGGTGGGCGGGCAACCGGTCGCCCTCACCCCCACCGAATACAACTTGCTCTACCTGCTGGTGCGTAACGCCGGGCGGGTGTTACCGGTCGAGACGTTGCTGGCGCGCGTGTGGGGCGACGAATACCGCGACCAAACCGACTACTTGAAGACCTACATTAGCCGCCTGCGCCACAAGCTGGGCGATCCGTCGGAGCACCCGCACTTCATTCTGACCGAACGCGGCACCGGCTACCGCTTTGCACGCGGCACCATGCCCAGCACCGCCGCGTAGAGGCGCGCCCTTCTTACGACCCCCCGGCCTGCCGCGCCTGGGGGGCCGCCCCCAGGAGCAGGCGCTGGTAGATCTCGCGGGTCTGGCGGCTGGGTTGCGTGCCCAGTTCATCCTCCAGCGCCCGGCACAGCGCATTATACTGCTGGCTGAGCATCGTGTTCCGCCCCGCCGCCGCATAGATCCGCAGCAAGAGCACATGGGCCGCCTCATCGAGCGGGTCCAGCGCCAGCAACCGCTGCCCCCAGGCCACCGCCTCATCGGGAGCGGCCCGCTCCAGCGCATCATCGGCCAGCCAGGTCAGCACCTCGCGGGTGCTCGTTTCCCAGAACTGGCGGCGTGCCCCGGCCCAGTCGCGATAAAACTCATCGGCAAAGACCCCATTGAGCAGGTCGGCGGCAGCCGTCCACCAGGGCCGGGCCACCGCGGCATCGGGGGCGGCGCGGGCACGGGTGATCAGGGTTTGCGCCTCGGTCCCGTCGTGCCACAGCGGCAGCACCGGGTTCAGCCGGTAGAGATTATCATCCATCTTCACCATGTCCATCCCCAACGCACTCCGCAGCCGCCGCATCGAGGTATGGAAATTATCATTGGCCCGGCTGTAGGTCTGATCGGGCCAGAGCGCGGCCAGGATCACCTCTTTCCGCCGCCCCTCCGGGTGTTCGACAAAGTAATAAAAAAGCTCCTTCGCGGTCGCCGTTTGCCAGTCCGTCTTGGTGAGCGCGGTGCCGTCGCGGTACACATTCGCCTGGCCCAGGCTGTACACCTCCAGGATGTGCGGGCGTTCGCGCACGATCTGGAGCACACCGTCGGCCTGGGGGGCGGCAGTGGTCGCTTCCTGGTATTCCGCTTCAAGGTAGCTGATGACGGCGGCGAACAGCCCGCCATAACGCCCGGTGCTATCGGCCCGCCGCAACAACGGTAACCCGTAGACGGTGGCGAGTTCCGCAGCAAGAATGGTCGCGCTGCCACCGTCCCCCGCCAGCGTGTAGGCCTTCTCCAGCGCAGCTTCGGCGGCCCGGTAATCGTAGACGGCGAACAACGCCGTCGCCAGGATCGCCGCCGCCCGCGCGGCGGCCCGCTTGCGCTCCAGGCGGATCAGCACCCCGGTGGCCTCGCGCAGGAGCGGCAGCGCCTCTTCCGGCGCATGGATCAGAGTGGTCGCCCCCAGTTCGAGGTTGCACAGCGCCGCCTCGAACGAAGCCGGGCCGTTGGGCGCACTCGCCAAACCCTGGCGGGCCACCTGGGCGGCGTCGGGGTAGCGCCCCAGCCGCCGCAGACAGCGGGCTTGCCCGGCCAGGGCCGCGCTCAGCGCCCCCGGCACCCCGCGGCGGGCGATGTCTGCCGCCTCCTGGTAGAGCGGCATCGCGGCGTCAACGCCCTTGCTCTCCAGGGCGATCTCGGCCTGCCCCAGCAAACTTTCGACCTCAACCCGCCGCCAGCGCAGTTGCCGGGCAATGGCGAGCGCCGCGCTCAGGTTCTCTTCCGCGACTGCCGGTGCGCCCTGCGCCTGGTGGACCACCGCCAGGTTGCACAACACCAGGGCCTGCAACCGGCTGTTGTGCGCCTGCCGGGCATAATCCAGCGCCCGGTGCAACTGCTCGACGGCCCGGCGGAAATCCTCACGCATCACCAGCGCATAGCCCCAATCGGACGACACCACCGCCGTGCTCTGCAAATCGCCCGCCGCCTCATACGTCACCAGGGTCGCCTCAAAGGCAGCATCGGCCCGCGCGCCATCCCCGGAGAAGGCGTAGCCGATCGCTGCCGCATGTTGGGCGTGGGCGCGCGTGGCGGGCGAAGCCTCGGGGATCTCCAGCGCTTGCTGCGCCAGCCGGATCATCTGCCGCCCATCGCTGCGCACCGCCGCCAACTGTGCCTTGAGGCTCAGCATTTCGGCCAGGCCCGCCTGGTCGCCGGTCGCCCGCAACAGGCGCTCGGCCCGCGCCAGCACCTCGCCCGCCGCGACATACTGCGATTGGGCGGCCAGGAGCCGGGTTTCGAGCAGCAACAGGGGCGAGCGGCGCTGGCGATCCGCCGCCGGAAACTGGCGGATCCAGCCTTCCACGCGCTCAATACGCCCCGCCTCCAGCTCCGCCGTCCCCACGCGCCCCAGCAGCGCGGCGGCTTCGTCCCAGCTTTCGACCGCGAACAGGTGCTCCATCGCCTGGCCGAGATCGCCATGCCGCTCGAAATAGCTCGCGGCGCGGCGGTGCAGCTGGGCAAACTCGTCGGGTGCTTCCGTCCGCAGCCGCAGCGTCAGGAACTCACGGAATAACTGGTGCATCCGGTAAAAGGGGGCCTCGCGCCCCCCGGCGGCGGTGAGGAACAACGGCTGCTCGTAGACCCGCCGGAGCATGTCGGCGGCATTCGGCACCCCCAGCACCTCGGCGCACAGGGGCACCGTCAGGTGGGCCACGATCGCGGCGCGCATCAGGAAATGCTGGATCTCAGGCGGCTGCCGCTCCAGCACTTCGCTCGACAGGTAGGCGTAGAGCTGTCCCGATGGCAACCCGTCATACGAGAGCAAGTTATCCGCAGCGGACTGGAGGATCATGCCTGTGATCCAGCCCTCGGTGGCGGTGATCAGTTGCTGGGCCTGGGCCGGGTCGGGGAGCGTGGGGCGGGCGGCCAGCCAGGATTCGGCTTCGGCCACCGTGAAGCGCAAATCTTCGGTGCCCAGGCCGCTGATCTGCTGCTGCACGATCAGCCGGGTGGTGGTGAAGGCAGGTCCGGCGCGAGTGCTGATCACCAGGTGGACGTGCGGCGGCAGGTAGCGGAGCATCAGGTCGAGCAGGTGGGTGATGCCCTCACTGGCCCGCACCTCATGGAAGTCATCGAGGAAGAGCACCAACGGCTCCTCACCGCACGCTTCCAGGTCGGCCAGCAACGTGGCGACAAAATCCTCGATCTCGGCTGCCGGGCTAGGGGTCGCCGCCAGCCAGGCGCGCGTCTCCGCCCCGAAGCTGGGCCGCGCCTGGGCCAGGGCTTCGACCAGATAGTGGGCAAAGAGGGAGAGATCGCGGTCACCGGGATCGAGCGTCAGCCACGCGGCGGCGGGTTGCAACTCGCGGGCCAGTTCCGCCACCAGCGTGGTCTTCCCGAACCCGGCGGGCGCAATAATCACAATCAGCTTGCGCTCTAGCCCGGCCCGCAGCGCGGCCAGGAGCCGGGTCCGGCTCACCAGATTGGCAGGCGGCAAAGGGATGCGCGTCTTGGAAGCAAACAGCCGCGGTGTCTTCGGGCGTAGCGACCGTTCTAGAGTCATAAGGTCCCATCCTCACTGAAACAAAGCTATCATCCACCCGACCTCGCCTAGGCCCAACACCAGCGGGGGCATGGATCAAGCCTGCGGCTGCAAAAGCCGCTTTCATCTCTTAATTATATAGCGCCGCCGCGAAAAAACAAGCGGCCTCCACCATTATATCCGCACTAAAAGTCCTAGCCTGTCGGGAGGACACGCCATTTGTGGCAGCTATGGGGCATAAGGTCACCTCAACAGGTGCGGATCATACCGGACGAATCAGACCCAAAGTACTATTCTGCCTGGCGGTGGATGCAGGTATAATCCTAATAAGATAGTGTGCGCGGTCGAGATTGAGAGAGCACCGGGTTCAGGATGACCGGCAGCGTGACCGCACTCCAGCAAACGGTAGAAATGGACCGGTATATGGTAACACCGTTGGACAGCCGGGTCGAAGCCCCCGCTGGCACAGGCCGCAGCCTGGCGCAGCACCCCGCCATTATGGGCCTGATCATCGTGCTCCTCTTTGGAGGGTATGCCGTGGTCTGGATCTGGGGCACCAACGCCGGGAGCCTGGCCCGCCTGTTCCCCCTGAGCATCCTCAGTGGGACGGCGGCGGTACTCTGGGCGATCGGGCAAAGGGCGGAGGCGGGGTACCGGTCAAGCTGGACCGCGCTGGCTGTGGGCCAGGCCCTCTGGGCGGCGGCGGTCTGCACCGAAGCCCTGACTGAGGGCCTGCTGCTACCCGACAGCACCATTATCAGCCCCCTGCTCATGATCGGGGCCAACGCCTGCTGGATCTATACCCTGCTGATCATCTACGGGCGACACCCGGTGCGGCTCAGGATTACCGGGCTGCTGGATGCCGTTCTGGTCCTGGGGTGCGGGATCATCCTCGCGGGGAATAGTGTGCTGGGGCCGCTCTGGCTGGACCGGGAGGCGGCGATCTTCCCGTTCGGCCAGGCGGCAATCGGGCTACTCGTCCTGACCGCGCTGGTATTCCTGCGCTACACGATTGAGGAGCCGTTACCCGCCGCCGAAGCGCTGGCCCTGAGCGGGGTGCTGATCGGGCTGGTCAGCGAAAGCTGGCAACTGTGGAGCGCCGGAAGCACGCTGGTCATAGCGGAACCGGTGTTGGGCACGTTGCGCCTCGCGGCGGGCCTCTTGATCCTGTTCGGGGCCTATGAGGCGCTGGTCGCGCCGGAGGCCCGGCGCACTGCCCAATGGGGGCTGGTCGCCCACTGGCTGCCGTTGATCTGCCTGATGGTGATCAGTGGGCTGCTGATCCTCCATTTCACCGGGCAGCCCTTGTTGACGCCGGTCTTCTACACCGCGCTGCTCATCCTGCTACTGGCCGTCTTGCGGCTGGGGTTCGCGTTGGGCGATAACCGTCGCCTGCTGCACGAACAGACCCAGCTTCGCTCCCAGAACCAGGAATATATCCAGATGGCGATCAGCGATGCGCTGACCGGCTTGTTCAATAAGGGCTATTTCACCTACCAGCTACACGAGGAGGTTGCCCGCAGCGAGCGCTATAAGCAACCGCTCACCCTGATCACCCTGGACCTGGACAACTTCAAGCAGGTCAACGACCGCTACGGCCATGCCGCCGGGGATACGCTGCTGATCGCGATTGGCGGGGCGCTACGCATCTCCAGCCGGGAGGTGGATGTGCCGTGTCGCTGCGGGGGCGACGAATTTATGCTGATCCTGCCCCAAACCTCGGTCGAGCAGGGCATCGTCGTGGCGGAGCGGGTGTGGATAGCCATCAACGGGGTGCTGCGGCAGCGGGGCTACAGTCCACTGGTCAGCGTGTCGATCGGCGTGGTCGGCCATCCGGGCATGGCAACCAGCGCCGAGGAGCTGACCCATCGCGCCGACCAGGCGCTCTACTTCGCCAAACAAAGCGGGAAAAACCGCTGTGCCCTCTGGACCCCGGCGCTCATGCACCAGCTTGATCCGGGCCTCCCGGCGGACTTGCCCCGCTAATCTCCCAGCCGCCGGTGCTGCTGGAAAAAGTGCCAGAGCAGGTCGGCCAATGAATGCACGGCAGGCGGCTTCCCGGCGAGGCGGCTCACCACGCGATTGGCGGGCCAGCCGTGCCCGCCCCGCTTGACCGTGATGAGACCCACCGCACTCCCCTCCGCCCCCCCGGTATAGATCTCCTGCGCGCTGGCCCAGTTCACCGCCCGCTGTGGGGTTGGGGCGCAGCCGTTGTGCGCGACCCAGAAAGCGACGGTCGCCGCCACCGACCGGTAGACCGGCGCCCCGCGCCACACCGCCCCGCCATAGCGCACGGCCCGGTCCAGTGTGCCGTGAACGGCCAGCACCGGCATGGGGCGCGGCGGGGGCGGCTCGGTGCCCGTCATTGCCCCGGCAACCGGCGCGATGGCAGCCACGAGGTCGGAGGCTTCGCAGGCCAGGCGATAGCTCATGATCCCCCCGTTGGAGTGGCCGCCCGCATAAGTGCGCCGGGGGTCGGTGCCATAGGTGCGATGGAGCCGCTCGATCAGCCCGCACAGGAAGCCCCGGTCGTCCACTCCCGTATCGCGGGCAAAGCCGCAGCAGAACCCGGCGTTCCAGGTCCACAGCCGCCCACCGGGACGGTCGGTACCCTGGGGATAGACGGCCACGAACCCCGCCCGATCCGCCGTCGCGCTCAGGCCGGTGATCCGGCTGAAGCGACGGCTGCCTGTCCCCCGGCCAGGCAACAACATCACCAGCGGCAGGGAGCCACCCTCCCGAATCGCCGGGGGCAGGTGCAGCCAATAGATCCGCTCGCGCCCCCCGGCGCGGAGGGCGCACAGGTAGTCGCCCGGCAGCGGGGGCGGCATGGCTTCCAGCGGGAGAGCAGCGGGTGAGGGGCGACCCGGCAAGAATTGCGTAAACATGAAGCCGGTCTACTGCACGACGCGGGCCATCTGCAACCGTCCGGACACTTTGAACGCAAGAATCGGATAGACCAGCAGGCCCTGTGTGCCTTATTATAAAGGCAGGGAGAATAAAGTAAAGACCAATGGTGAGGAGATAAGGACCATGCAAGAAGACACATACTGGCAGGCGGTGCAGATCCGCGACCGGGGGGCCGATGGCACTTTCGTCTACGGCGTGCGCTCGACGGGGGTCTATTGCCGCCCCTCATGCCCGGCGCGGCGACCGGGGCGCGAGCAGGTCGTCTTTTTCCTGCACCCACAGGCAGCGGAGGATGGCGGGTTCCGCGCCTGCCGCCGCTGCCACCCGCGCGAGGTAGACGCGCAGCAAGCCTTAGTGCAGGATGCCTGCCGTGTTATCGAGACGCACCGAGAGGGGCCGCTGCCGCTGGCGGCGCTAGGCGCGGCGGTGGGGGCCAGCCCCTACCATTTGCACCGAGTATTCAAGCGGGTGATGGGCCTGACCCCCCGCCAGTATGCCGCCGCTTGTCGCCTGGACACGTTGAAGGCGCGGCTGCGAGAAGGAGAAGCGGTGACGAACGCGTTGTATGATGTGGGGTATGGTTCCAGCCGGGGGCTGTACGAGCAGGCGCTGGGGCAACTGGGGATGACCCCGGCCACCTACCGGCGGCGCGGCGGGGGGATGCAGATCGGCTACACGATCACCGAGTCGCCGCTGGGCCGCTTGCTGGTGGCGGCGACCGAGCGGGGCATTTGCGCCGTCTACCCCGGCGACGAGGACGCCGCCTTGCTGACCACCTTGCGGCAGGAGTACCCCGCCGCCGCGATCGCGCCCGCCGATGGCACGCTGGAGCCGTGGGTCGCGGCGATCCAGCGCCACCTCCAGGGGCATCCGCTCGCCGCCGATTTGCCGCTGGACGTGCAGGCGACGGCCTTCCAGGGGCGGGTCTGGGAGGCGTTGCGGGCCATCCCCTACGGCAGCACCCGTTCCTACAGTGAAGTCGCAGCCAGCCTGGGCGAACCGAAAGCGGCCCGCGCCGTCGCCGGGGCCTGCGCTCACAATCCCGTGTCGCTGGTCATCCCCTGCCACCGGGTGGTGGCGGCGGGCGGCGGGCTGGGCGGCTATCGCTGGGGGGTCGAACGCAAGCGGGCGCTGCTGGAACAGGAGCGGATTCACCACGGAGACACGGAGGGCACGGAGACCGCCGTGCCCGCTGTGGCCTCGGTGGCATAACGGCTAGCCCCGCTCGAAGTCTACAAAGCGGTAGCCCAGGCCGCGCTCGTTGAGAATGTAGTGCGGGTTGGCGGGGTCCCGTTCGATCTTCTGGCGCAGGTAGGTGATGTAGAGGCGTAGGAGCTGGGTGTCGTCCCGATATTCACGGCCCCAGACACGGGTGAGCAGGGTTTCGTGGCTGAGCAGCCGCCCGGCGTTCGTCACCATATGATAGAGCAGCTTGTACTCGGTCGGGCGCAGCTTGATCCGCGTGCCGCCGACGATCACTTCGCGGGCATCGAAGTCGATTTGCAGGCGGTCATCTATGCGGGTCACGCTGTGCGAGGCCACGGTGGGCGGCATCTCCGCCCGGCGCAGGGCGGCCTTCACCCGGCTGACCAGTTCGCGGTGACCGAACGGCTTGGGGATATAATCGTCGGCCCCCAGGTCCAGCCCGCGCACCCGGTCGGCCTCGCTGGCCTGCACGGTCAACATGATCACCGGCACGTTCGACAGCGCGCGGATCTCTTTCAGCACCTCAAAGCCGTCCTGCCCCGGCATCATCACGTCGAGCAGGACTAGATCGGGGATGCGCTGGCGCAACAGGGTGATCGCCTCGTCGCCATCATGCGCCTCTAATACCCCATACCCCTGCCGCTCCAGGATCGTCGTCACCAGATCCAGGATCGCCGGTTCGTCATCCACCACTAAAATCGTTGCGGGCATAGCGCTGTCTACTGATCCTTACTGAGTATTGCGTATTGCGTATTGCGTATTGCGTATTGCGTGACCTGCCGCTCTCCGCTACTGATCCCTGATCCCTGATCCCTGATCCCTCGTCACGTTTCACTTTTCACGTTTCATGCATCACGGCTCATCCCCGCCCGAACAGGATCGGCAGCGGGGCCTTGTGCTGGCGGGGCAGGCTGAAGCTGAATTGCGCGCCGCCGCCGGGGGCCGCGTCCGCCCAGATCCGCCCCCGGTGGGCACCGATAATGGCGCGGGCGATGTAGAGGCCCAGCCCCACCCCTTTCATTTGCCGCACCTGGCGGCTGTTCAGGCGATGGAAGCGGCTGAAGATGCGCTGGCGGTCGGCTTCGGGCACGCCGATGCCCTCGTCGCTGATGTGGATGATCACCTCGTCGCAGGTCAGGTCGCCGGTGATCAGGATCGTACCCCCGGCGGGCGAATACTTGATCGCGTTCTCCAGCAGGTTGGTCAGCACCTGTTCCACCCGCTCGTAATCGGCCAGCACCGGCGGCAGATCGTGCGATATGGCGACCTCAAAGTGATGTTTGCTGCTCAACGGGGCCATCTTCTGCACGACCCGTTCCACCAGTCGCCGCAGGTCCACCGGCTCCGGCTTCAACTCCAGCCCCCCGGCCTGGATACGCGAAGCGTCGAGCAGGTTCGTCACCATTTTGCTCAGCTTGGCGCTCTCCTCGGCCACGATGCCCAGCTTCTGGCGCAGTTCGCGGGGCTTCATGCTCCCCGCTGCGTCGGCCAGCAGTTCGGCATAGCCCCGGATCACGGCCAGCGGGGTCTGCAACTCGTGCGAGATGACCGAGAGGAAGGTCGCCTGCAACTCCTCCGCCTCCCGCTGCGCCGTCACGTCGCGCAGGGCCAGCATCGCGCCCAGCACCGTCCCCTCCGGCGCGTGGATCACGGCAGATCGCCCTTCGCTGTAGATGCGCGTGCCGCTGCGCGTGGTCAGGATCAGGTTGAGCAGCGGCACACCGGACTCGGCGGTTGGCTCGGGATCCGCCGCGTCGGGTGGGGCGAACGGCCCGGCCCAGGGCGATTCTTCGTAGGTGCGCGAGGCGGGCACCCAGAGGAGGCGGTGCAGATCGAGCGCCACCAGCAGATCGCGCCCGCGCAGATCGAGGGCCGTCCAGCCGGTGATCTGGGTGCTGGCCGGATTGCAGCCCAGCACCCGCCCGTGGAGGTCGAGGATGATCAACCCCTCGCTGGTGTGCTGGAGCACCGCCTCCAGCCAGAGCGCCTCGTTGATCAACTGCTGGCGCAGATGAGCGTTCTGCATCGCCAGCGCCACTTCTGCGACCAGCACATTGTAGACCGCCGGATGAGCCTGGCGCAGATTCAGCCGCCGCTGCGGGTGGATGAAAGAGAGCAGCCCGATCAGCGAATGCCCCGCCCCACCGTCGCTATCCGAGGCCGGGGGGCCGGGGGGCGCAGCACTGCCCAGGCGAGTGGGCGAGATGGGGAAGACCAGCAGGTGCAGGCGGCCCAGGCGGGTCTGGATGCGGGCTTCCCCGGCGACCGGGTCGATCAGCCAGCCATGAACCGGTTCCGCCGCCTCTTCGTCGGGGGCCGGGTCGCCCCCGGTGGTCGGCAACGCGCCGAGCAACGCCGGGGCGGCATGGCTCACCAGCGCCGCCAGCTCGGCCTGATCGGGCGCATCCAGGCCGACCCCACTGTTATGCACGGCCCGCCCGGCTCCGCTGTCCCACAGCACGATCAGCCCGGCCCGCCCGCCCACGGCCAGCACCGCGTTCGCCAGCGCTGTGGTGAGCAGGCCGATCGCGGCAGCATCGCTCCCGGTGGGCGCGTCCGGGGGGGATTCGTGTGGGGGATGGCTGAATTCGTCGGTCATAGCGGCTCAGCCTTCAGGACGCGACCAGCGCCGCCGGCACGGCGGCTTCTTGCGGCACCAGCCGGGCGATGTGCCCCGCCAGCGACGGGTCCCACATCGGCCCCGCTGCGCCCTGCACCACATCCGCACCGGCCTGGCGATAGGCGATGTAGTCGGCAGGCGTCATCACCCCACCGACCCCGATAATGCCCCAGCGGGCATGGCTCGCCCGGCGCAAAGCCGCCAGCCGGGCGACCACACTCAGCCCGTAGCGCCGGATCGCCACGCCACAGACCCCCGACACCTCGCGCCCAGGACCGGGCAACGCCGCCTGCCCCGCCGCGTCTCGCACGCGGAACGGCACCGAGTTGATGGCCGAGAACCCGGCAACATAGGGGGTCAGCGCATGGACCAGCGCGGCCAGGGCAGCATCCCCCGCGTCGGTCTCGTAGGGTCCCAGCTTGACCAGCAGGGGTGTACTGGGGATCGCGTCCGCTATTGCCGCGCAGACCCGCACCGATTGGGCCAGATCGTGACAGAGCAATCCGTGGCCGCCGATGTTGGGGCAACTCAGGTTCGCCTCGATCACCGGCGCACCGGCGGCCCGCGCCATCGCCGCCACCTGGGCGAAGTCGCGCACGAAGCCTGCTGCGCCGCCGTCGGCGTCGGGCGACCCAACCACACTGACCACGCACACCTGTCCAGGACCCGCCGCCGCGACGGCCTCGGCCACATCGGCCTGCCAGACGGAGGGCGGCTGCGCGGGCATCCCGAACGAGTTGGTGATGCTCAAGCAGGCCACCTCGGCGGGAGGCACGATCCCGTCGGGGGCGAACGGCTGCGCCTGGAGCAGGGACGGCGCGTGGGCCGGGTCCAGTGGCGCGGCCACGTCCACCCGCAGCACATGGGGCGCGGGGTGGGCCGCCCAGGCGCGGCTCCGCACCGTCTTGTAATGCACCAGATCATAGCCCCAGCGGAACGCCGCCGCCACGTAGCGGGCGTTCAGCAGCGGCCCGGCGGGAATCCCGAACGGCACTCGCAACGGCTGCCCCAGGAACGCTTCGGGCGCGACCCCGCCCGGTGGCAGTAGGAACGATTCGCCCGGCTCCCCGCCGCCATCCGACGGTGGCGCGGTGCGAAACAGGCCGAACGGCCCCGCGTCGTAATTTTCCTGATAGGTCCGCGCCGGATCGTAAAACGGCGGCGCTAGCTCGTCAGACACGCCCATTCCTCCATATAACCCGTACATCGCTATCGCCCTATTATAGCCCCAGGGCTGTTGCAAAGTCCACCACTGTCATCCTGAGCGCAGCGAAGGATCTTGTTCGGGCCGCCCAATCGTCAGGGAAGATCGCGATCCGGGCCTCGGCACCACGGACCGCCACGAAGATCCTTCGCTGCGCTCAGGATGACAGTGGTGGGCGTCCAGCACCGAACGACTTTGCAACAGCCGTGATTATAGCCCATCCCCCACCTAAATCCAAAATCCGCAATCTAAAATCCAAAATCACCGGGCTGGTGTCATAAAGAAAGAGATGATATACTAGAGATAGTGAGGAATTGCACAAATGGCTCTTGGTCTTAGCACCGGCGCGCAGATGGCGGATACAACACGTCATATGAAAATCATGGTCGTAGATGATGATCCCGATGTGGTGGAGGCGATCTCGCTCTCCTTCGGCTTGCAATGGCCGGAGAGCACGATCATCGTCGCCCTCGATGGCCGGTCGGCGTTGCAGAAATTCGACCGGGAACACCCCGATGTGATCTTGCTCGACATTTCCCTGCCCGATACCGACGGGTTCGAGGTCTGCCGGATGATCCGCGAACGCTCCGACGTGCCGATTCTGATGATTTCGGCGCGGGGCGAAGAGATCGACAAGGTCCACGGGCTGGAACTGGGAGCCGATGATTACCTGACCAAGCCGTTCGGCTACCTGGAACTGTCGGCGCGCATCCGGGCGGTCTTGCGGCGGATGCAGACGCCGGTGCCGGTCGCTGGAGGCGGCCTTTTCCGCTCCGGCCCGCTGGTGATCAACTATGCCTCGCACGAGATCACACTGCACGGCAAACCGATCAAGCTGACCCCTCTCGAATATAAGCTCCTCTACCAACTGACCCGCAACACCGGCCAGGTCTTGCTCCACGATCAGTTGCTCACCCGTGTCTGGGGGCCGGAATATCGCGGCGAACTGGACTACCTGCGGATTTATGTCCGCCGCCTGCGCGAAAAGCTGGAGGACACCCCCCAGACCCCCACGCGCATCCTGACCGAGCGCGGCATCGGCTACCGCTTCGCCCTGGAGCCGGAGGGGTGATATGGGGCGGGTGGTTTTAGCGGGAATCCTCCTCATCGTCGTGTTCAGCTTGAGTGCCTGTGATGATCAGCCGCCCACGCCTACCACCATCCCGGCACCGCCCACCCTCACAACGGCATTCACACCCACCCCATTAGTCGTTGTCACGGCCACACCCCGTCGTGCGCCGTTACCGACCTCGACCCGCATCCCCACCGATACCCCAGAGCCGACCCGTATCCCACCGCCCCCATATGCTTTTATCGAGGAACTGGCCTTTGCTGACCCACTCCACGGTTGGGTGTTGGGGAAAGCCTGTGACTCCTCGCCAGATAAGTGTGTGCGGGCACTCTACAGGACCACCGATAGCGGCAACACCTGGCACAACGCAATTGTCCCGGAAGTCGGGGTCACAGTGGGCAGCGAGACGGTCAGCCAGGACAAACTCCCACACCAATTGCGCTTCGCCACTGAAAACGATGGCTGGGCCTTCGCCAACGGCTTCTTCACCACCCACGACGGGGGCCATACCTGGACTGACAGCAGCAGCCAGATTGACGGCACCATCCTCGCCATTGAGCCGAAAGGGACGACAGTTTGGGCGATTAAAGAGCATTGCACCCAGCCCGATCAATGTGCCAATACGCTGCTTACCTCCACCGACATGGGCCGTAGCTGGCAACCCGCCCCGGTCCAACCCCGCCTTCAGCACCAGATTTTCCGCCTCCTCCGCCTGACCGAACAAGACGCCTGGATCTTGTCCTGGCAGGAGTACGAGTATGTGCTGGTCAGCACGCACGATGGTGGGCTAAACTGGGAAGAGCTTCCACCCCTCCCCGACAACAAACTGACTGGTCCCAGCGATGTAGCAGCTACGTCACCCACACACGTGTGGTTGCTTTACAACGGCAGTAACGGAGCCGCGCTGGTACATAAAGCCATCGTTGAGTCCACCGACGGCGGGCAGCAGTGGACGCTCATTGCCCGTACCGAGTACAGCGATGAGCGAATGCCCGATGCGACAGTTACGCCGCACCCAGGCCCCAAGCCCATCATGATGCTCACTGGCTATGTGCATGATTTCGCCGTCAGCTCTCCTACTCGTATGTGGATGAGTCTGGCCTATGGATTTATGACCGGCTCAAGCGACGGGGGACACAACTGGAACGGGGTGACAGTCAGGAACGAGGGTGCCAAATATGATGATTCGCAGTACAACCAGATCCGCTTCGTTGATGAGTCGAATGGTTGGATCAATTGCTTTGTCGCTATCGTCCACACAACAGACGGGGGAGTGACCTGGGACGAAGAAAAGATCGTGTTGGACCGGAACTATCAGGTGAAAAACCCGTAGTGATGCGTATTGCCCTCGACACCACCTTCGCCGGGCGCAACCCCACCGGCGTCGGCGTCTACTCTCGCCAACTGCTCGCCGCACTGCGGGCGATGGCTACCGACAAAACCTCATACCTCATACCTCATACCTCATACCTCGTCAAAGCCTTCGGCTCCGCTGCCAACCCCGCCCCGGCGCACTGGCGCGACCTGGCGCTGGAAAACCCGCTGACCACGCAGGTGGCGTTGCCCCTGGCCCTGGCGGCGTGGCGGCCCGATGTGGTGCATAGCACGGCGTTCGTCGGGCCGCTGTGGGGGCCGGGGCGGCTGGTGGTCACCTTCCACGACACGATCTATCATCGTTACCCGGCTGACTACGACCCGCTCTGGCTGCGGGTGATCGAGGCGCTGGCCCCGCGCACCCTACGCCGCGCCCGCGCCGTGCTGTGCGACTCGGCGGCGACCCGCGACGATCTGCGAGCGGCCTACCGGGTAGACCCGCGCAAGCTCCACGTCGTCTACCTGGGATTGGACCCGGCCTTCCATGCCCCGGTAGACCCGGCCCACGTCGCGGTGGTGCGGGCACGATACGATCTCACCGGGCGCTATGTCCTCCACACCGGGGCGCTGGTGCGGCGCAAGAACCTGCCGCTGCTGGTGCGCGCCTTCAGCCGCTACGTGCATGAGCACGAGGACACGGAGACGCTGCTGGCCCTGACCGGGCGGGTGGCACCGGGGATGCCCGGCGGGGCCGAGCTGGAGCAGGCCATCGCCGCGTCGCCGGTGCGGGGGCGCATCCGGCTGCTGGGGCAGGTGCCCCGCGCCGACCTGCCCGCGCTCTACGCCGGGGCCGCGTTGCTGGCCTATCCGACGTTGTACGAAGGCGCGGGCCTGCCCCCGCTGGAAGCCCAGGCCGTCGGCACTCCCGCGCTCGTCTCGACCACGCCCGCTGTGCGCGAACTGGCCGGAAAGGCTGCCTGGACCGCCGACCCCCAGGACGAAGCCGCCTGGGTCGCCGGGCTGCACGCAACGCTGGATGATGCGGGAGTGCGGGCGCACCTGATCGCTGCCGGGCGGGCGCACGCCGCCCGTTTCACCTGGGAACGCTGCGCCGCCGAGACGCTAGCCGTCTACCGCCGCGTGCTGCAAGGGCGCTAGCTCCGGCCTCGGTGCGTGGCCCGGATTCTGCAGTAGGTTCCCTGCGGTAGAGACCGCTTGTGCGCGCAAGCTAAGCCAAAGCGGAGGACCCATTGGAGGCCGACCCGCACTGGTTAAAGCAGCGTTCCGTGCCGGATCGGCTGGAAGAATTGCAACGCCATGTGGAGGATCAACGCCTGCACACGGGCATCTAGGGGGCGGCGGGTTAGCCCCGCCGGGTGAGTCGGAAGAGGCCGATCAGCGCCAACCCCAGCACGGTGTTCAGCACCACGGGCACGGCGAGGACGGCAGTGAGCAGGCTGACGGCAGCGATCAGCGCCGCCAGCCACTCATCTGGCGGGGTGAAGGCCAGCCAGTGGTTGGCGGCCCACAACGCACCGATCAGGATCAACGTAAAGCCGCCCAGCAGGAACACGGCTAACGGCCAGTTTTTGCGGTCTACGTCGCTGGGCATCATCTGGTTGGCGACCCAGAAGATCACCAGCAGCCCGACCCACAACCGCCAATCTGCCCAATCGCGCCCCTCGATCAGCCCCTGCCACCCGGCAGCGGGGTCCAGGTGCCCCAGGGCCAGCATCCCGGCGATCAGGGCGATGCCGACGGGCAGCGGAGCGAAGCCGATGAAGGCATCTTTCAGGCGCAGCCCCAGGTTGCTCTGCCCCCAGACGGTGTAGCGCACATGGCCCAGGCGCACCGGGGCCACGTCCTGGCGGATCGCCGCCGGTCCCCAGCGGGCGGTCCGGCTCACCCGCGTCGTCTCGCCCGCGCTGAAGCCGGTGATCTTGCCCCGCATGAGCAGCACGGCAGCGGCATGGGCCAGTTCGTGCATCAGCACGCCGGGACGCATCAGGAAGTAGTAGACGCGGTTGGCGCTGGCGAGGTTGCGGGTAAAGAGCGAGGCGACCCAGGTGATGCCCGTTTGCAGGAGGGTGCTGCTCCAGGCCAGCAAGCCAAACACCGCCAGCAAGAGCAGCCCCGCCGCCAGCGCGCGCCAGCCCAGGGCCAGAGGCGCGGCATCGGGCGCGGGGTTGGGCAAAAGAATGTAGCCGCCCGCTGCCAGTGCAGCGAACGGCCACCATTCCCACAATCGGCGCATCAGGGCCGCTTACAGGGTCTCTGCCAGCTCGGCGGCTTCCACGGCGGCGACCGCCTCGTGCGCGTGGTAGGAGGAGCGCACCATCGGCCCGCTTTCGACGTGACGGAAGCCCATCGCCTTCGCCAGCACCTTCAGTTCGGCAAACTCGTCGGGGGTGTAATACTTCACCACCGGCAGGTGCTGGAACGACGGGCGCAGGTACTGGCCGATAGTCACGATATCCACGTTGTGGGCACGCAGATCGCGCAACACCGCCAGGATCTCGTCCCACTCTTCGCCCAGGCCGAGCATCATGCCCGATTTGGTCCGCATCTTGCCGGTCGTGTCCATCGCCTTGCCCCGACTCAGGAACTCCAGCGAGCGGGTGTACTTCGCCTGTGGGC
>JBBSAN010000017.1:0-21627 GCA_038252265.1 Chloroflexia bacterium | reverse complement strand
TTCAGGGGGGGGGGGGCCCAGGGAACGTGGCCCAAATAGAGACGGATAAACAAGAACCCCAACAAAAATACGATTCCAATCGGCGTGCGCTTAAGAGAAAAAAGAACGTAACGCTCTTACGTAGCCGGGATGGAGACGCTGATCCCGTAGCTGACGCAGCCTACGCTGCTGACCGGCGCGTCGCGACCCAGCTAGCCCTGTTTCCTGCGCCAGAGGCCGTGCTCACCCCGGCCTTCCCACAGGGGAGGGGAGGGGGGACGGACGCGCCAACGGCCCGCCCGATCCGGGCGGGCGAGCACCGCGCCGGATCGTCCTCCTACATCGCCGGGGTGGTCCTCGACTTCTCTCGCGAGTTGGGGGACGAGGCCCACAGCGCGGCGAACATCACGCAAGCGTTGCGCCTTTATGGGGAGAGCGGGCACCCCGAGCAGGCGTTTGTGGACCTACTTTACGAGGCCCGGCGGCGCACTCGCCAGTACCAGGGGCGGCAGGGGCTGGGGGCGATTGATAACAAAATGGCCTACTTTTTCCGCGTGGTGCATGACCTGGTTGGCGCGGGTGCCGCCCCGACCGATCCGCGTGTTGATGCGGGCGGGCGGTGATGGCGTGCGGTGGGCGGATCGTCTGCGGGTCCGGTCAGGAGCCGCTGCTTTCTAGCTCGCCGTACCACCCTTGCAACCATTCCAGCGCTTCTGTATAGCGCGCGGCGGGCAGATTGTGGTAGGACGTGACGCGGAAGCGCCGGTAGAGGTCGCCCCAGACCCGCCCGAAGCCGTTGGCGTCGCCCGCCGTGGTGAGCTGCATCGCCACGTTTTTGACCGCCCCGGCGATCTCGGCGGCCTGGGCTTCGCTGATCGTCGCCCCGCTGCTGAGGCGCAACTCCAGCGCCCCGATCCGCTCTTCATGGGCGGCAAGCTGGCCCCGTGTCTGCACGACGAACGGGCGGAGGTAGTCGGCCATGGTCAGGTGGCGCTGTTCCAGATCGAGGTGCTGGCGGGCCAGGGCCGCGACCGCTTCGGCCAGCAGCAACGCCTGCTCTGCCGGGTTGAGGTCGGCGGGCGGGGGGGCCGCCGTCGGCACCACCTCGCCCTTGAACGCGTTCCAGAGCACTTCAAAGCACTCGCGCTGATAGCGCACGATTTTATCGCGTAGCTCCGCCCGCACGCGGCTGGCCTGGATGCCAAAGAGCCAGCCGGGGAGGAGCGGCAACGGCACGCTCAACATCGCACGCTCTCCCCGATCCGTGGTCATAATGACCACGGATCGAACGGCAGGCCCGAGCACCGGATCCCGGCGCAGGCGTTTCGCCTGGCTCGACCAATCGACCCCCAGGTATACACACAGCGGGCGCAACGGCACCAGGATCGTCTCATCGGCCAGTTGGGCGGCGACCAGCAGATCGCCGTAGAACTCGACCTGGGCCTCGCGCACCGGGACGATGGCATGTTCATCCGGCGGCTGGCCGGGTTCGTCAATCACGTGTTTTCTCCTCGCAGGCGGGCATCTCGGTCCTGATTATAGCAGGGATTACGATTGCCTGCAATTGATGGACCAAATGTGATGCTACATATCCACATAAGGTAGCCGATGCTGCTGGCGTATCAGTCCCTGATCGCCTGCGGGGCGGGAGGGAGCGGAACAGCGGCAACTAGATTGTGGTAGCGAACCGCTGGCGTATTGTCGGGATGCTATAGTGAACCGAGGAGGTTGCTGGCTATTGCTTCGCTGCGCGCTGAATCTTGTTGGGGTGACCAGATCGTCAGCGAAGATCGGGATCTGGGCCTCCACACTTCTGTTCTCCAACAAGATCCTTCGCTGCGCTCAGGATGACAGCCTAGGATTGGCCTACACCGACCGATTTTGAACAGTTACAGTTCTGGTGTGTACGTATGTGGATGTAGGTTTGGGAATTGGGTTATATAGATTGGTTTCGAGTTTCGGATTGTATCTAAAGGGATAAGTCGCCTGATGAAGACATGTCCCGAACTCGAACAAACCTCACTGCGAAAGAGGCGCGACAATGTCCGCCCGGTAGGGCAGGTAGATGCTTCACCGGGCAGGCATTGGCACGTAGTCCCCAGCGCCGACATGGGCAGCGGCGACACACAGGCGGGGTGCGGTCTATTGCGGCGGGAGTAGGCGCGGTTCGCCGTGTGGTGCTTCATCGGCAATGTCCCCTGCCCAGAGGCGGCGCATCTCCTCGCTGGTCGCCAGCAGGTCGTCGAGCGGGCCGGTGGCGGCTACGACACCGTCTTTGAGCACGATGATCTGGTCGGCCCGGCGCAGGGCGGCGCGGCGATGCGACACGACCAGGACGGTCGGGCGGGGGGCGGGTGCGTCGCCGGGCTGGCCGAGCACGCGCTCCCATAGCGCCTTTTCGGTCTCGATATCGAGCGCACTCGACAGGTCGTCGCACACCAGCAGCGCGGGGCGGCGCACCAGCATCCGGGCTGCGGCGGCGCGTTGTACCTGGCCGCCCGACAGCCGCACGCCCCGTGGGCCGACCAGGGTAGCCAACCCCTGCTCCCAGGCTGCCACGTCGGGTTCGAGGACGGCGCGGTGGATGGCTTCGGCCAGGGTGGCGTCCTCGGCGGGCTGACCAAGCAGGATGTTCTCGCGCAGGGTCTCGCTGAAGAGGCGGGGCACCTGGGGCGTGTAGGCGCAGCGCGGCGGGACGAAGAACCCGGCACGGTCGGGGACCGGCTGGCCGTTCCAACGGATGGTGCCCCCCTCGCCCGGCAGCAGGCCGAGCAAGGCGCGCAGCAGCGTTGTCTTGCCGGAGCCGACGCGCCCGGTGATGACGGTGAACGACCCACCCGGCAGGCTCAGGTCGGCGGCGCGGATGCCGTTCGTTGAGCCGGGATGGCGATAGGTCAGGCCGCGCACTTCCAACAGGGCCAGCCTTTCGGCGGGCAGGGTGGGGTGGGTGGGCGGGGGCGTTTCGCCGCCATTCGCGTCGATGGGGTGGTGTTCGAGCAGGACCTGCGGCGACGCGTCGGGCACCAGGGCTACCAGGCGGTCAATGGACACCTCCTGCGCCTGGTAATCACCGACGAAGTTGCCGATGAAGGCGGGCAGATCGGTGGCGAAGACGAGATAGTAGGTGAAGAGGGCGAAATCCCCCACAGTGAAATGACCCGCCGCCATCGCCTGCCCGGCCAGCAGCAAGATGACGCCGATGCCGAAATCCACCGAGCCGCCCTCGAACGCGCTGATCACCGCACCGATGACGCCGACCCGCACTTTCGCCTTGCGCCGCGCGTCGTTCAACCCGGTGAAGTGGGTGATCACTTGGCCCTCGGCGTTGGCGACTTTGACTGCCTGGACGGAACCGAATAGCTCGCCCAAAAAGCCCGTCACGGCGTCGCTGGCCTGACCGGCGGCATACCAGGCCACCCGGATGCGCGCCCAGGCGACGTAGCTCGACACGATGGTGATGACCAGGGGCAGAAAAATGACCAGCGTGATCGTCAGGTTGATGCTTGCCATGATGGCGACGGCGAGGATGAAGGAGGTGATCTGGCCGACAATCCCGCCCAGCCAGGTGGGGAAGTCGCCCGTCTCGGCGACATCATCGCGGTAGCGGTTGACCGCCTCGCCGGACGAGACGGGCGGGGCCAGCGCACCGGGGCGGCGCAAGGTGGCGGCGAACAGGTTGCGCTGCAACAGCGTGCCGACCAGGCCGCGAAACGTCCAGGCGCTCCAGGCGTCGCCCATGTAGGCAACGGCGCGCCCCAGTTCGACCGAGATATAGAGGACGATCAGTGCCCCGATGTCGAGTTGCACCGGCGCGGCCCCGGTGAGCCGGTCGAAGGCGGCCTTCTCGATCAGGCCGGGCACCACGCGCGCGCCATAAAAGAGCAGATCGCAGGCGACGAGCAAGGCCAACGGCCGGGGGGCATAGCGGATGAGCCGCCAATTGTAGAACGCGGTGCTCAGTTTGCGGGGGTTAGCCGCCGTGGGCTTGCTCATGCCAGGGCCTCCTCAAGACCGGTTTGCAGCAGGCGGGCGAACCGCGAGCCGGGGTCGGCGGCCAGCCGGGCGCGGGGGCCATATTCGACCACGCGCCCCCCTTCGAGGATCAGGATATCGTCGGCGCGCTGCACCGTCCGCAGGCGGTGGGCGATGATGATGCCGCTGCGGCGGCCCCCCTCCGGGTGCAGCAGCCGGGTGATGGCGCGTTCCAGTCGCCCTTCGGTGATCGGGTCGAGCCGCGAGGCCGCTTCGTCAAGGATGATCAGGCCGGGATCTTTGAGCAGCAGGCGGGTGAAGGCGAGCAACTGCGCTTCGCCCGCCGACATCCCCGCGCCGCCTGCCGCGAGGCGCGTGTCGAGGCCCTGCGGCATGGCCTGGAGCCAATCGCGCAGGCCCAGCGCGTCGAGCGCGGCGGTAATCTGCGCGTCGCCGATAGCCGGGTCGAAGAAGGCGATGTTGTCACGCAGGCTGGCGCTGAATAGCTGCACATCCTGCGTCACCAGGCCCACCCCATCGCGCAGGTCGTCCAGCCGGACTTCCCGGAGATCGACATCGCCCAGCCGGACGGCCCCGGCGGTGGGGTCGTAGAGCCGGAAGAGGAGGCGGGTGAGGGTCGTCTTGCCGCTGCCGGTGCGGCCCAGCACGCCGAGCACGCGCCCGGCGGCGAGGTGGAACGACACGTCGCGCAAGACCAGCCCGGCTTCCGGTGGCTCCGGGGGCGCGCCGCCCGGTTCTTCGTCGGCGTAGGCAAACGAGACGCCATCGAAGTGGACCGCGAGGGCACCGGACGGCAGCGCCCGCTGCGCGCCGGAGCGCACGGAAGGCTGCTGGCGGAACAGTTCGGCGATGCGACCGATACCTGCGGTGGCGCGCTGGAGGTTGCTCGCCTGCTTCCGCAGGCTGTCGAGCGGCCCGGCCAACATGCTGATGTAGGCGACGATCAGGAAGACGGCCCCGATGGTGATCTGGTGCTGGGTGTAGAGAGTGGCCCCGACGCCCAGCCCCAGCGCCCAGCCGAGACCGAACAGCAGGCGGCTCAGGCCGGAACTGACGTAGTCTACCAGTTCCGCCGCACGGCGCGTGGTGATCACCGGGCGGGTGAAGCGGAACAGCCGTCCCAGCGCGTAGGGCACCGCACCGCTGCCCTGAAGGTCTTCGACCCCGGCAAGGCGCTCCTCGATGTAGCCGAACTGTTCGGCGGCGGCCTGCCGCGCGGCGGTCCAGCGGCGCACCCCCAGGCCCTGGAGCGCGGCCAACGTGGCGACGCTGATCGCGCTGTAGAGCGCCAGGGCCAGCCCGGCCAGCGCGTTCTCGATAAAGAGCAAGACCAGCACGCCGAGGATCAGCAGGGCGCTGGTGACAACGCGGATGACGAGCTGGGCGAAGAAGTCGGCCAGTTCGTTGATATCGCCGTCCACACGCTCGATCAATTCGCCGGGGGTGTGCGTCTTGTGGAAGGGCATGTCGAGCCGGAGCAGGTGTTCGGTGAGCGCGGCGCGCAGCGCGTTGGTGGCACGCCAGCCGACGTTGATGCTCAGGTAGGTGGTGGCGATGGTAAGCAGCCGCCCGGCCAGGCTGATAGCGATGAAGGCCAGCCCGGCGTAGACCAGAGGGGCGGCAGCGGCCCGGCGCTGGGTGGCGTCGATGAAGGTGCGGATGATCTGTGGATTGACCAGTTGCACCGCGACGCCGGCGAGCAGCAGCCCCGCCAGGAGGGTGACGCGGCCACGCTGGGGCCGCAGATAGGTGCCGAGCAACTGGCGATACGCGCCCAGGGGAAGGGTCAACGACATGAATGCTCCTTAAAATGGCGACAAAAAGCCGAGCTACGGATCGGCCCGTGGCTCGGCTTATCTGCGAAAGGAAAGACGGGGCCACGAGCAGGAGCGCGCCCGTGGCTGTTTGATACGATCCGCCAATGGTTGGCGCAATGCGCCGACCGTCAACACCAACCGGCCTTCCAGGTTAATCGGGAAAGGCGGGTGGTGGGGCGCGGACCGTATGCTTTAGCTGCTTCGTGCCAGGCGCACTCCTAGCGGCGCTCTCCATGGAGAGGGATCGAGCGCCGGATGGTTTGCAGCATCGTTTCGGACATGGGGAGTCTCCTGGGCAGGGGGCTTATGGCACCTGATGGGACGCTCTAGCCGGGCCTGTGTCGTTGCAAGTATAACAGCCTTCGCAGGCGGCCACATCCGCCGTTGGACCTAGATGTAGCATACGCCGTCGTATGGGGTCTGCCGCACCACCGGTGAATAAGAGGGTACGTGCGCGGGTTCGGCATTCGCGGTGATTAACGACGCTCCATCTGCTCGCGCGGCGGGATGCTGTGCTGATGCTCGATGTCGGAGACCCCGGCGGCATCGTCACGGCGGTGCTCGGCCTGCTGCTGGATCAGCTTGGCGACGAGGCCGGTCCAGCCGGTCTGGTGGCTCGCGCCGAGGCCGACGCCGCTATCGCCGTGGAAGAACTCGTGGAAGAGGACATAATCGCGCCAGTGGGGATTCTGTTGCAGCAGCGGATAGGGGCCGTTGAAGGGGCGCTGGCCCGCCGCGTTGGGCACGAACAGGCGGATCAGGCGTTGCGATAGCTCGTCGGCCACCTGATGCAGCGTCAGATAGTGGCCCGACCCGGTGGGGCATTCGACCGTGAAATCGTCGCCGTAGTAGTGGTGGAACTTCTGGATCGACTCGATCAGCAGGTAATTGATCGGGAACCAGATCGGCCCGCGCCAGTTGGAGTTGCCGCCGAACAACCCGCTGCGCGATTCTGCCGGTTCGTAGGCGACGGTGTGGAGGCTGCCGTTGACCTGGAGCGTGTAGGGGTGGGCGGCGTGGTACTTGCTCAACGAGCGCACCCCGTAGTCGCTGAGGAACTCGGCGGGGTCGAGCAGTCGGGCGAGCAGGCGCTTCATGCGGTGGCCGCGCACCAGAGCCAGCAGGCGGCGCGCCCCCGCGCCGGGCTGTTCCCAGTGCGAGACCAGCCGGGTCAGTTCGGGCCGGTTGGTCAGGAACCATTCGAGGTGGGCCTTGAAAGTCGGCACCGCATCGAGCACGTGCGGCTCGATCGTCTCGACCGCGCAGAGCGGGATCAGGCCGACCAGCGAGCGCACGCGCAGCGTCAGGTGGGAGTCGTCGGGCAGGTGGAGCACGTCGTAGAAGAACTCGTCCTCGCGGTCCCACAGGTTGATGCCTTCGCCGCCGATGTTGTTCATCGCTTTGGCGATAAACAGGAAATGCTCGAAGAACTTGAGCGCGATATCCTCGTAGACCGGGTTGACCAGGGCCAGTTCCAGGGCGATGGTCATCATGTTCAGGCTGAACATGCCCATCCAGCTTGTGCCGTCGCTCTGTTCGATATAGCCGCCGGTGGGCAGCGGGGCGCTGCGGTCGAAGACGCCGATGTTGTCCAGGCCGAGGAAGCCGCCCTGGAAGACGTTGTTGCCCTCCGAGTCCTTGCGGTTGACCCACCAGGTGAAGTGGAGCAAGAGCTTGTGGAAGATGCGCTCTAAAAACGCCCGGTCGCCCCGCCCGCGGCCCTTCTGATCGATCTTGTAGACGCGCCAGGCGGCCCAGGCGAAGACGGGGGGGTTCACGTCGCCAAAGGCCCATTCGTAGGCGGGCACCTGCCCGTTGGGGTGCATGTACCATTCGCGCATCAATAGCTCCAGCTGGCTCTTGGCGAAGGCCGGATCGATCAGGGCGAAAGGGATGCAGTGGAAGGCGAGGTCCCAGGCAGCATACCAGGGATACTCCCACTTGTCGGGCATGGACATGACCCGCTCGTTGTAGAGATGCCGCCATTCACGGTTGCGCCCCCCGGTCCGTTGCGCCGGAGGCGGAGGTTGGGGCGGGTCGCCCTTCAGCCAGCGGTCCACCACATAGTGGTAAAACTGTTTGCTCCACAGCATCCCGGCCAGCGCCTGGCGCTGCACCCGGCGGCTCTCCTCGTCCATTTCCGGCGGGGCCAGCGCGGCATAGAACGCATCTGCCTCCCGCTGGCGCTCCGCGAACAGGGGATCGAAGCTGGCAAACGGGGTGCCTGCGCCTGACGTGGCAGGCGGGGTGGCCCGCCGCGTCAGGCGCAGGCGCAGGATCGTGGTGGCACCGGGCGGGATCAGGCGGTGGTAGAGCGCGGCGGCTTTCGTGCCCGTCTGCCGGGGGTTAACTGCCGCCCGGTCGCCGCCGACCACATAGGCATGGAAAGCGTCTTTGACATAGGGGCCGGGGTTCGGCACGCCATAGAGGCGCTGGAGGTTGGTGTCGTTGTTGGTGAAGAGCAGGGCATCCGCGCCCGCGCAGTAGAGATCATAGGTGCCCAGGAGGGCGTGGCGGGCGACGATCTGGGGCACCGGCCCGGCCTCGGTATGGAGGCCCGGCACCGGATCGGGGTCGCCCCAGGCCCAGGTATTGCGGAACCAGAGTGTGGGCAGCAGCCAGAGCGGGGCGGGGTCTGGCCCGCGATTAATGGCGCTGATGCGGATCAGGATGTCGTCGGGGGCGGCCTTCGCGTACTCCACGAACACATCGCAGTAGCGGTCGCCGTCGAACACCCCGCTGTCCAGTAACTCGAACTCGGGATCCTGGCGGCTGCGGCGGGCGTTCTCTTCGACCAGCGCCCCGTAGGGGAAGGCCGCCTGGGGATACTTGTAGAGCATCTGCATGTAGCTGTGGCTGGGGGTGCTGTCGAGGTAGAAGTAGGCCTCTTTCACGTCCTCGCCGTGGTTGCCCTCGCGCCCGGTCAGGCCGAACAGCCGCTCCTTGAGGATGGGGTCGCGCCCGTTCCACAAGGCCAGGGCGAAGCAGAGTCGCCCCTTGTCATCGCTGATGCCTGCCAAGCCATCTTCGTTCCAGCGGTAGGCGCGGGCGCGGGCCTGGTCGTGCGAGAAGTACTCCCAGGCGCTGCCGTCGGGGCTGTAGTCTTCGCGCACGGTGCCCCAGGCGCGCTCGCTCAGGTAGGGGCCCCAGCGTTGCCAGGCGGGGCCATCCTCGGCCAGCCGGGCCTGTTCGCGTTGCCCGATCTCGTGTTCGCCCGCCATCTGTCGCCCCTCCTGGAGTCCTCGTTGCCCGCCCGGATCACGTAGCGCGCCGCCCGGTCGTGCGGCTCAGGCCGCGAACAGCAGGCGGTCGAGGCCGCGGACGAGGCCGGTGATCGCCATGACCCGCTGCGCGGCCAGCAGGGTGCCGCCGATATATGGCTCGGCTCCCGCCCCCGCGTCGTGGCGGATGGTCAGGCGCTCGTCGGGCAGGCCGAAGATGGTTTCGAAGGCGAGGACATAGCCGGGCAGGCGCACCGAATGCACCTGGGTGCCCGCGATGGTGGCCCCGCGCGCTTCGGGGGCACCGTGGGTCTGCTCGATGGGCCGTTCCAGTGACGGACGATGTGTGATCCCGCTCACGCCCGCCCCCTCGTGGCCCCTTCTGCATCTCCGCCGACACGCGCAAACGCACGTCGTCGAAAAACGCCCAGCACGCCTGCATCAGGGTCAGTTCCCGGTCCAATTCTCCGCTCAATAGGTCTTGCCGATCGATGCTCGAGAACGCGAACGAGATGCCCCAGAAGTTGGTGGAGCCTGTGCCCGGATATTGCTCGACCATGTCAACAGTGGTGCTAGCGGCAAACTCGACATCCATCCCAGCTAACTTTGCTACCTGGGCATAGCGGGGAAGGTAGGCTTGCAACCGTTCAATCGCGGCCTCCCCCGTCTTCGCACCACGCTCGAGACCGGGCCAATCTGGTGCCACAGCCGCCACTTTCTTGCCTTTCGGTCCGATTTCGAGCGTCACCCGCAGTTGATTAGCCATCGCTGCTCCCTTTCCGGGCAAGAGGTCCAGTTTTTGCCCCTTGGCCTTTCTGCTTCTTTGCTCAACATGTTACCCGCAAAAGCGGGCTATTTGAGGTTTCATGGGGTCAGGTTGGCGCAGCGGCTCCTCTTGGGTAAGATCGGGGTATGCTATCGACCCACTCGCTCCGCCAAGGGGGGCTGGCCCCGTCCAGTATACCCGACGACCTGCGCATCCGCTAAGAGGAGGATCTGTCTACTACAGGGCTGATTTATTCTCCTCGGTAGGGGCCGACCCACGCAGGGGACAGCGGCAACCGCCCGCTCCTGGAGCAACGGCAGGACCGCGTGGAGCACGCGCTGAAACAGCGTAGCAGGCAACGAACGCAGGCGTGGCTCGACGGCTTGGTGCGACACCGGGAGCGGGGCGGGCCAGAGCAGACCCTCTGTACTAGCGGGGCAACTCGGTGGTAAAGGTCGCCCCGTGGCCCGGCCTACTCTCCAGGATGATCCGTCCGCCATGCGCCTCGACGATCTGGCGCGTAATATACAGGCCCAGGCCCATCCCGCCGTACTGACCGGGCCGCACCGCCCGCTCGAACCGCCCAAAAATACGCTCCTGATGCTCCAGGGCGATCCCGATGCCCTGGTCCTGCACGATCAACCGGGCCAGTGGCCCCGCTGCTTCGACGGTGACGCGGATCGGCTGCCCCCGCCCATACTTCATTGCATTGGTCAGCAAATTGGTCAGGACCTGCTCGATGCGCGCGGCGTCCCAACACCCCAGGACCGGCCCGGCGGCGTCCAGGGTCACCGGGCTGTGCGCTAACGCTAATTCCTCCTGGAATTGTTCGATCACCTGCCGGGTGAGCGCGACCAGATCCACCTCGTGCTTCTCCAACTCCAGCCGTCCGGCGGCCAGGCGCGAGATATCGAGCAGATCATTGATCAGTCTGTCCAGCCGGTGGTTTTGCTGCGCGATGATCTCTAGCCGCCGGGCCAGATACTCGGGGGCCAACCGGGGCGCGGCCTCTGGAGCCGCTCCGGCAGGCGGGCGCATGGCGCGTTGGAGCGCCTGCACGGCGAGGTGCAGGGACGTGAGCGGCGTTTTCAACTCATGCGAGGCGATAGACAGGAATTCGTCGCGCACCTGCACCGCTTGCTGGCTGGTCCGATACAGGCGGGCGTTATCCAACGCGATAGCCACCCGTTCGGCTAACGCGCCCGCTAGATCGAGATCAACCGGGGTAAACTGCCGCCCCGACTCGCCTTGCGCCAGCGTCAGCGTGCCGAGCGGCTGTTCCCGTGCAATCAGTGGCACGCTCAGGTACGAACGGACGCCCACCTGCTGCAACAAATCCAGGTAGTGAGGATCCTGGGCAAACGTCGCCAGGTCGTCCGCCGTCACGATGGGAACGAACTCCGGTTGCCGGGTCCGCACCACCCGATGGAACCCGCGGTCGCCCTGCGGGTCCAGCGGATAGCGGAGTTCCAGCTCAACCAGCAGGGCGGTCTTGTCCGGGTTCCGATGGCGGGCAGCCACCCGCTGCAACGTGCCGTCTTCACCGATCAGATCCAGCGCGCACCAATCCGCCAGATCGGGGACGACATGGGCCACGATCGTGGTCAGCGTCGTCGGATAATCAAGGGAGCTACTTAAGTGCTGGCTGGCCTCCGCCAGGAACGTCCAACGGTGCTGGGCCGCTTCCGCCGCGGCGCGCGCCGCCTGCTCGCGCACCAGCAGGCTATCTTTGGCCTGGACCGCCGCCGCCAGTTCAACGGTGCGCTCCTGGACGCGCGCCTCCAGGACGGTGTTGAGGGTCTGGATCTGCTGGGCGGCCTGCCGTTGCACCGTAATGTCGTGCAGCACGATCAACCGCCCGGCCATCGGGCGGGTCTGGGAGCCGAGGGGCGCAATCCGCAGTTCAAAATCGCGGGGGCCTGCCACCGTGTCCAGGGTGAGCTGCGTCTGCAACTCGGTCACGCCATCATAGCGCGCCACCAAGTCCGCGTAGGCCCGGAAGACCTGGCCCGCAGGCTGGCCGATAGCGGCCCGTCCGGGGATGCCCAGGGCGAGGGCCGCCGCCTGGTTGAGATCCACCACGCGGTTGCGGTAGTCCAACACAATGACCAGTTCGCTCATACTATCCATCACGGCCCGGCGGGCCACCGGGATCAGGTCGAGCAAGCGGAAGCTGAACAGCGCCCAGGCAAAGGTCACCGCGCTGAGGGTAAAGGCGAACGGCGTCAGATCGAGGTGCGGGATGGGTCCCAGACCCAGCGTGTATAAGATGCTGAACAACCAGGGGAAGCAGGCGCCGAGCAGGATCGCGACCCCTTGCCGGCGGTAGAACTGCCACGCTTCGATGAAGTGGTTGAGCATGAGCAGGGTGCCCAGGGCCATCCAGAGATAAGAAACGGCGGCATGGATCCAGAACCACGGACCATGATCGATTGCCAGGAGGGGGAACGGTCCCTGGGTATCGAGGGTGACCCGCTGCCAGAGGAGATGGTGGGCGTCGTTGGTGAAGATGAGCACGAGGGTTGTGAGCGGCAGCACGCTCGCCAGGAACCACCGCCAGCGGGTCATGCGCCCTTGCTGCCCGCTGTAGTGGAGCGCAAAAGCCAGCCAGGCCAGGGGGGTGAGGGCGATCGGGATGTACTCGAACCGGGCCCACCATATTTTGCCGGCCAAGCCGACGGTGGCGAATTCGCCCGCCGTGGTCGCCACCCACATGGCGACCCCCAGGCAGAGCCACATGAAGGGCACGCTGCTCGGGAGGGTGCGATGCTGCGCGGCATAGAGCGCCAGCGATAAGGCAATGGCCGTAGCGAGCAGGAGCAGCAGAATGTAGGGTAGTGCGTTCCACTCAATCATAGACGTAGGAAGACAGTCCCGGTAATTCTGCTGACGGGCACGATGCAGGCGAGAGAACGGCGCGCTCACTCGCGCCACCCCCGCCCGCCCACGGCGCGAGTGCGTTTCGCACCGGTGACGCTCCTGGTGCGAACCCCCACCCAGGGAGCACAACCTCCGCCGGGCATAAGACGCCGCCGGGATCCGGCGCTGCCGACCTGGCGGGAGCAGGAGCAGTGGGGTGCCACCGAAACCCGCCAACACCTGAGGACCGCACCGCTAGGGGGCCAGCGTGTGAAGAGGCGCGACCCACACAAGGCCAGGTTGGACAGGGCGAGGATGCGGGCAAACAGCGGGGAGGGGCAACACTCCGATCGTAGTATAGCACTCTCGTAGGACTAAAGCAAGGGACCGATGGCACGACTCACAGCGTACGCAACTACATAGCGCGTCTCGCCACAGACGTCAGGCATTTTCAGGCCGGGGCTGCCCGTGAACGGGTGACAATAGACCCAATGGGGCGACCGGCAGCGCGGCGGGCCGCACAGTATGGGGTTCTTCAACACGCTGGCTAGTTATGTGATCCTGGACCAGATCCCCTTCCCTGCTTCGCGTCCATCCTTTAGATGGCTCCAGCGCTGCCGATTGATCGGGTGCCCCGTCGCGTCACGGGCTGGGGGGCAGGGGGCTGCTTGCGCCCGGCCACCACAGCGTCACCACACGGCGGGTCGGCGCGCGCCCTGCGCGTTCCCGCGCGGCCAGTGCCTCGGCAATTTCGGGATCCCGCGTCGCGGGCAGGCAGAGCCGCCGGCGCGTCAAGACAACCAGATCGGTCGGGTCCATGAGGGACTCCCCCAGGGCCGGGGCCACCCAGTCGGCGCGTTCAGGGGCCAGGCCCATCGCCCGCAAGACCGCCTCCGCCGTATCCGCCGTCGGTTCGAGGGGCCGATCCAGGCCGTGGAAGTGCCGCCAGAGATCGTTGAGGTCGCTCAACGGATGGCGGTAGGTCAGCTCCAGCACAACCCGATGGCGCGCATGACCGGTCAAAGCCCGCACAAATGCGGGGAGATCGGGGACGTTGTAGACGACATGATGGCACACGACGACATCGCCCACCGGCGTCTGCGGGGCGCTGTCGGGCCAACGCCCCTGCCGGGTCTGCCCCGCCCGGCCCGTCGCCCGCGCCCGGGTTTCGAAGGCGGCTAACAACTCGGGAGAGGGATCCACGCCGATCAGCGTGCCCGCCTGGGCGGCGAGCGGCAGCGCGGCAGCCCCGGCCCCGCAGCCGATATCCAGCACCACCCCACCGGGCGGCAGGGCCGCGAGGGCCGCGTCGGTAGACGGCGTGCGCTGCCCAATAGCGGCGTCGGCGCGCCCGGCAAACAGGGCGGGGGAATATCCCCAGGGCGTCTCGGGCGCGGCGGCAAGAATCTCTGGCGGGATGGCCCAGGCCGCCAGAGCCGCCTGCCACTGCTCGGCGGGGCTACTCATACGATCTCCTCTCGACCAGCCCACGTGGGGCCAGGGATGCTGCCAGGAGCCGTGCTGAACCGCACTGGCCCAACTGTCATCGTGCGTCTACGCTGCAATCGTCTTCGTGAAGCCGTGGAAAAACTCGGCGGACCGCTGCTTCGTGATGCGGCCCATTAGCCGCGCCGCCAGGCTCGCCGGTATTATCCGCCCAATCAACCGTGACGGGGGGAGCCTGCGGCAGCGATGGCTCCCGGCACGGCGACCGGGTCATCGTCGGCTTCCGGTGCGGTGGCGATATTGGCCCCCAGGCGGAGGTTCGCCATCAACAGCGCGCACCCGAAGGCCAGCAGGCTGGCGACTAACACCACAAAGAAGCCTTCGCGAATGGCACTCGCCAGGGCCAGACGGGCGGCGGTCAGCAACGGCTCCATCATCGCCGGGCCGTCCGGCGTCCCGGCCAGCAGGCGGGCGAGTTGCTGGAGTGCGCTGGGATCGACCAGGGCGTTCGGGTTCTGGAGCGCGGTGAGGGCGGGCGCGGTGACGCCGGGCGGGGCCTTCGCGGCCAGTTCCGCATGATAGCCGCTGGTGACCAACGTGCCGATCAGCGCGGCCCCCACCGTGGCACCCACCGATTGCAAGAACTGCATCGCTGCCGTTGCCACCCCGATCACCTGGCGGTCTACCACCGACTGCACCGCGAGGGGGGTTGCGGGCAGGACGATGCCCAGGCCGAGGGCCATCAGGAACAGGATCGCGCCCACGATCACCAGATTGGACGCGCCGTCAACCGCCAGGAGCGGCAGGGCCGCCAGGGTCATGATCAGGCTGCCCAACAGCACGAACGGCTTAAGCTGGCCGAAATGCGCGATCAAGGGCCCCACCACCAGGCCGATCAACGGGAGCGCCACGACCATCGGCATCATCAGCACGCCCGACCCGCTGGCCGAGAGCCGCAGGACCGCCTGGGCGAACAGCGGCGTGTACAACGATACGCCGAGCAGCACCACCCCGGTCATAAAGGCGACCAGCACGCTGGCGGTGAGCGTCCGGTTGCGGAATAATGTGAGCGGGATGATCGGCTCCGCCGCCCGCAACTCCACCGGCACAAAAATGGCGAACGCAATCGCCGCGATCAGCAGCCCGCCCAGTACGAGCGGCGAAGTCCAGCCCGCCCCGGTGCTGGCGAATTCCAGCGACAACAGCAGCGCGACGATGGCGATGACACTGGTTAGCGCGCCCCAGTAATCAATCCGGGCGTTCAACCGGCGCTCGCCGTGCGGCAGCACCAGCGGCAGCACCACCAGCGCCAGCAGGCCGGGCGGGAGATTGACATAGAACACCCAGCGCCAGCCGATTGTATCGGTGATCCACCCGCCCAGTACCGGCCCGACCAGGCTGGAGAACGAAAATACGGTGAACAGGGTCCCCTGATAGCGGGCCCGCTCGGTCGGATCGGGGAAGATGTCGGCAATCAGGGCGAACACGCTGGCAAAGAGCACGCCCCCGCCCACCCCCTGCAAACCCCGTGCCACAATGAGCCAGGCCATGCTGCTCGCCATCGCACACAGGGCGCTGGCGCCGACGAACAGGGCCACGCCGCCGACGGCCAGCCATTTGCGCCCATAAATATCGCCCAGCTTGCCGACGATCGGGATCACCGCCGTTTGCGCCAGCAGGTAGGCCGTGGTCACCCAGGCGTATAGCTCAAAGCCATTCAGTTCGGCAATGATCCGGGGCATGGCCGTGCCAACCACCGTCCCGTCGAGCGAGACTAAAAAGAGCACCAGCGCCAGGCCCCCCATCGCCAGCCAGGTCTCGCGGCGGCTCCCTGTTTTCACAACTCCCATTTGCATTGCAACCTCTTCATGTTTAGCGTACAATTAAGTGGACCTGGGTCCGGTTAATTGTATAAAGCCGGTGCCCCCTTGTCAACCAGTCTTCCGCTGTAGTTTTACGGATGCGAATCGGTACAGGCACTGAGGCCACCTATGACCAACGCGGATCCCCGCCAGGAGTGCGGGCGGGCACGCCGGGAACGCTGCGACGCCATCGAGCACCGCCGGCAAATCCTCACCGCTGCGCGCGATCTATTCGCCGAGCAGGGCATCGATCGCACGTCCATGCAAGAGATCGCCGGGCGGGCGGGCGTGGGCAAGGGCACCCTCTACCGGCGGTTCGCGCATAAGGGCGAAGTCTGCCAGGCCCTGTTGACCGATGATATCGCCGCGTTCCAGCAGCAGATCACGGCGGCGCTCCACGGCCCCGCCGCCCCGGTCTCGGCGCTGGCGAGGCTGGAATGGTTCCTCGATCAACTCCTGGGCCTGGTCGAAGGGCACATCCCGTTGCTGGCGGCGGTGCAGGAAGCGGCGGCAGGCGCGCGGCGCGACGATGCCTTTCAGAACCGCTTCTATTGCTGGCTCTTCGCGCAGATCAAAGACTTGCTGGGGGAGGCGGTGGCGGGGGGAGACGCGCGGCCCATCGATCTCGACGTGACCGCCGACGCGATCCTGGCGGCGCTGGCCCCCCCGCTGGTCGGGTTTCAGCAGCAGCACCGGGGGTTCAGCCGGGAACGGATCGCCGCCGGGGTGGGCGAGCTGTTCATCGCAGGGTTGCGGCCCGCGCTAGCCGGGGGTGCGCCGGGCCGAGCGGGCTAGGCCAAAACGGGGAGCAGGATCGCCGAGGGGTGGTCGGGATCGTGATACACCGCCTGGTCGGCGGCGACCAGGGTGGTGGCCGTGGCAAGCGGCTCGCCGCTGCCGGGGTTGCGCGCCCAACGCGGGTGCGCGCCGCTGGCGACTTGCACGCGCAGCCGGTGGCCGGGCTGGAAGCGATAGGCGGTAGGCCAGAGGTCGATCACCACCCGGCGGCAGCCATCCGCCTCTGGCGACGGCAGGCCGGGTTGCAGGCGTAGCAGCCCGTCACAAACATTGCGCGACTTCCCGGCGGGGTCCACATCGCACAGCCGCACGGTGAAATCGGTATGCTCCCGGCTCGACGTGACGTACAGTTCCGCGCTGACCGGCCCGATCGCTTCCACCGCCCGGTCGAGCGGCGCGCTGGTGTAGACGAGCACATCACGCCGCGCCTCCAGCGTCCGGTTGTCCTTCGGTCCCGAATTGGTGCTCAGGCTGGTCCCGCCCACGGCTGGCGTAGGGTCGGCAGGAACGTAGCGATAGCGATCCGGCGCGGACACGGCAGGTGCGGTCACCGTGAGGCCGCCACCCGGCTGGAGGTGCCAGCGCTGGGGCGCATAGCCCGCCGGAGGCCAGGCGGGGAGGTTCTTCCATTGGTTGGCCCCCATGAGGAAGATCCGCACCGGAGCCTTACGCAGGCGGCGGCGGTCGCCCAGCAGGTGGGCGCGGAACCAGATAATCGCTTCCCGCAACATGACCGGGAACATCGGCGGCGAGGTGTGCGCCCACGGGCCGATGGTCAGATAAGGCCGGCGGTTCGCCTGCCGCAGGCGCGCGTAGTCGGCCAGCATACCGGGGAGGAGGATGTCGTACCAGCCGCCGAGCAGATGCACCGGCGCGGACACGGCGGCGACCGTGCCGCTGAAATCCACCGGCTGCCACCACGGATCCCCCGGTGCGTTATGGGCCAACCAGTCTTGATAATACCCGACCGCGTGGCCGGTCGCCACCGTGTCCGTCTCACTCAGCGGCAGGTGGCGAAAGGCGGCGCGTAGCTGGCGGGCGGTCCCCCGCCGGTTTCGCAATTGCGCGAAGAACTCGTCTTCCTGGTGGGCCATCTGCTGGATCCAGGTCAGCCCGGTATCGAGACCGATGGACTCCCCGTTGTAGGTCAGGCTGCGAAACTCCGAGGCGGTGATCTGCAGGGCCATCGCTTTGAGTTCGGGTCCGGCGTCGGCGGCGATGGCCCACTGCGTCAGGCCGAGGTAGCTCGGTCCCAGGGTGGCGAACGCGCCCGAAAACCAGGGTTGGCGCTTGAGCCAGGCGATGGTGGCGAGGCCATCGGCCCGCTCATGGCGGAAGGCCTCGAAGACGCCCCCCGAACCGAAGGTGCCCCGGCAACTCTGGATCAGCACCTGGAAGCCGCGCTCGGCAAAGAGCCGGGCGAACAGCAGCCCGAAGAACCCCGCCCGGCCATAGGGCGACCGCACCAGGATCGTCGGGGCCTGGCGGTTGCCGCGGGGATAGTAGTGGTCGGCGAGCAGCACCACCCCGTCGGGCATCGGCACGCGCACGTTACGGGCAACGACAACGGCATAGGTATCGGCGGGCGGGAGCTTGCCCACCCGCCCGATCAGACGGCTAAGGATCGTCATCCCGGCACTCCTTCTGTAAGAACCCGGCAGGGTCGCGGGCCGCGCCTGGGTCCTGCGTATAATATACCATGCCGGCGCGGAAACGTGCAGAACCCGCCGGGGCGTTGCGTCATTGGGGATAGTCGCGCCACAGCCAGCGCATCGTCTCGGGGAAGATCGCCCCCCCGTGCATGAGGGAGTGGCCGCCTTCGCCCAGAACGAACTGCACATCATACTGCCGGTAGGCCAGGGCTGCCGCCATGTCCTGGTTGGCGATGACCCAGTTCCCGAAGACCACATCCAGGTCTTTCGTTCCCGTCTGCAAGAAGACCCGGAGCGGTTTGGCCGGACTCTTGCGAATCCGCGAGGGGTAGAGGTTGCCGCCGCGAATGCTGGTGAAGCTACCGCAATGACTGACCACCTTGCGGAAGGCGTCGGGGCGCTCCCAGGCCACGGTGAAGGCACAAATCCCGCCGGAACTGATGCCACAGATCGCCCGCCCTGCCGGGTCGGCCACGATGTTGTATTGCTGCTCAAGCGGGGGCAACAACTCTTCCAGCAAGAAGCGCGCGTAGCGGTCCCCCAGCGAATCGTACTCCAGGCTGCGGTTATCGGTCCCGCCCCACCCTGGCATCCCCGGCCCCTTATCGCCGGCGCTGACAAACAGGCCGATCGTCAGGGGCATGTCGCCCTGGTGGATCAGGTTGTCGAAGGCGATGGGGATATTGGCCTCTGGGCCGAGATAAAGCTGGGCATCCTGGAAGACCATCAAGCAAGCAGGCCGCGACCCGTCGTACTGCCGGGGCACATAGACCCAGTAGTCACGTTCGACGCCGGGATAGATCTCTGTGCTCGTCCAGTGGTGCCGGGTCAGCTCCCCACGGGGCGTGCCGTCCTGCGCCGTCGAGTCGGGGCCGAGGGTATAGGGGCCGGTCGTCACCCGACCGGCGGTTAAGGTCGCCAGGTCGGCTGCCGACATCGGCTCTTGGAGTTCATCGCTGGGAGTGGGTCCAGGGGTTGCCGCAGGTTCGGGCATCGGTTTGGCTCCTTCTGGCGGTCACACCCGCCGCTAAACGGTCAATGGGCAGGCGGCGTCACGCTGTCACATAGTGAAGGTGCGCAGACGGTCCCTAAATGATCTTGCCCGGGTTCAACAGGCCTTCTGGGTCGAAGAGCGCCTTTACCCGGCGCATCCAGTCCAGCGCGCCGCCGTGCTCCTCGGCCATATAGCCGCGTTTGACCAGGCCGATGCCGTGCTCGCCCGACGCCGTGCCGCCCAGGGCGAGCGCATGGTGGACCAGTTGCTCCGCGAAAGCGTGCGCCCGGTCGTAGTCCTCTGGCAGCACCGCCACGAGCGTGTGAAAGTTGCCGTCGCCGACGTGCCCCAGGATGCTGCCTTCCAGGCCCATCTCCCCCAGCAGTTGCTGGGCGTAGGCGATGCTCTCGGGCAAGCGGGCCAGCGGCACTGCCGTGTCGGTGATCACGTAAACGTGCCCCGGGTGCATGTTGACCAGCGCCCAGTAGACGTGATGGCGGGCTTCCCACTGCGCGGTCCGCTCTTCGGGCGTGCGCGCCACGGCAATGGCGGTGGCCCCGGCGTCGCGCATCAGGGCCTCAACCAGCGCCACCTCCGTCTCAATCGCCGCCGCGGTGGACGAGTGAAACTCCATGAATAGCCCCGGTGCCTCCTGATAGTCGCGCCCCAGGTAGCGGTTGATGCTGCGAATGCTCAACTCATCGACCAGTTCGAGCCGGGCGACGGGCAACGCGCTCGCCATCACCGCGTAGGCCGCTTCGGCGGCGGCGGTGATCGACGGGAAGAAGACGCGCAAGGCATGGATATGCTCGGCCAGCGGATGCAGGCGCACCGTCAGTTCGGTAATCACGCCGAGCGTGCCCGAGGAGCCGATAAACAGATCCTTCAGGTCGTAGCCGCTGCTGGTCTTCTGCACAGGCCGCCCCAGGCGCAGGACCTCGCCGTTCGCCAGCACCACCTGGAGCGCCAGCGTGTTGGGGCGCATCCCCCCATAGCGCACGGTGGTCGTGCCGCTGGCATTAGTCGCCGCCATGCCCCCCAGCGACCCGTCGGCGCCGGGGTCCACCGGAAAGACGAGGCCGGTGTAGCGCAGCGCGGTATTAAGCGCCGTGCGCGTGACGCCGGGTTGCACCACCGCCAGAAAGTTCTCCGGTTGGATACTCAGGACCTTGTTCATGCGGGAAAGATCGAGGCTGATGCCCGGAGCCTGGGGATCGGCAGGCACCAGAGCACCCTCCAGGCTGGTGCCCGCGCCAAACGGGATCACCGAGATATGGTGGTCGTGGCACCAGCCCAGGACCGTTTGCACGTCCTCCACCTGCTCGGCATAGGCCACGGCGAGCGGGGGGCGTACTTCGGGAAAGTTCTCGTCCCGGCCATGACTGTGCAGGACGGTGGGGCTGGTGGTCACTTTGTCGGTGCCCAGCCGCGCGCGTAGGTCATCCAGTGCGTCGGTCATGCGATCCCTCCTTGGGGCGGCGATTTCGTGAGCGCTCCACCGGGTGCCGGTCGGACCTGGGCTCCTGCGCGGGCCGCCAGCCCGACTACGACGCCATCTCCGCGCCGCCCTCCGGCTCCGTTCCCCTACATAATATCACACCTTGCTTGCTAAGTGGATTGATCCAAAGAGATGCGGCGCGGCGGGCCACCAGCCCCGCCTCCCGTCTCTGCGGGTGTTTTCGTCGGTTAGCGGGCCGACCCTGCCGCCACAGTCCATCGGGCGTGTCAATCGGGGAGCACTATCAGATCGAGTTGGTCGAAGCGGGCGGGGTCGGCGATGAGCTCGATGGCGACGATCCTCCCGCCCGTGATCGTGAAGCCAAAGACGATACGCGGTCGCCCGCCCGGTGCCCACACCGCCCCCACGGCCCCGTTCACCAGCGCTACCTGGGCGAACCGGGCACGCCCGGCGAAGGTCGCGGCCACCGCCGCCGCCCCGCGCACCTCCGGCGCGGCCCCCGTCGCCACGGCAACCGGGTCGGCGCGGACCACAACATCGGGGTCGAGCACGGCAAGCAGCGCCGCGAAGTCGCCGCCGCGCGAGGCCGCCAGGAAGGCATCCACCACGGTGCGTTGGCGGGCGCGGTCGGCGGTAGGCACCGGGGCCGTGCCCTGCACCCGCCGCCGGGCGCGGCTGGCAAGCTGCCGGGTCGCGCTGGGCGTGCGCCCCACGATGGGCGCGATCGTAGCGAACGGCACGGCAAACAGGTCGTGCAACACGAAGGCGAGCCGCTCGGCGG